>JANMOR010000467.1:0-9389 GCA_031369435.1 Chitinophagaceae bacterium | reverse complement strand
GTATGTAAATTTTCTGCCGGTTGCTTCTATTGCATTTTTTACAGCAGAATAATCTTCAACAATGGAGGCGCCAACTATATTTGCACCTGCTTCTGCCAAAGCTGTTGCCATACCCATTCCCAGCCCAGTATCGCAACCTGTTACTAATGCGGTCTTTCCTTTCAGATCAAATAAGTCTAATGTCTTCATGATAATAGTTATAAAATATTTTCTTTGATTTTTTTGGTTTCTTCCAGTTGCTTTAAGTTAAAATAATTTTTAGCATTGTTAAAACAAATATCCTGTATTACCTGTCCAATCCAGGGAATATCATTTGGCAGTTCGCCTTGTTCAATTTCTTCGCCAAACAAATTGCAAAGGAGTCGTCTGAAATATTCATGACGGGGAAAAGATAAAAAACTTCTGCTGTCGGTAAGCATACCAATAAACTTACTGAGCAAACCCATATTACTGAGTGCGTTGATCTGTTTGGTCATGCCGTCTTTCTGATCTAGAAACCACCAGGCACTTCCCCACTGCACTTTACCTGCAACGGAACCATCATTGAAATTGCCAATCATGGTTGCCATCAACTCGTTATCGGCAGGGTTGAGATTATAGATAATCGTCTTGGCCAGTTTATTATCTGTATCTAAACGGTTTAAAAATTTAGACAAAGCTTTTGCCTGTGAAAAATCGCCAATACTGTCCCAGCCTGTATCGGGGCCGAGTTGTTGCAACATTCTTGTATTGTTATTTCGCAGAGCACCCAAATGAAATTGCTGCACCCATCCTTTTTCACAATCCCATTCAGCAAAAGTGACCAGCATCGCACTTTTAAATTTCTTTCTTTCTTCTAAGCTCAGTGAACCACCGCCGCGGATCTTATCAAAAATGGTTACGATCTCAGCCTGTGTATAATCTTCTGCATAGATCTCTTCCAAACCATGATCAGAAACTGCACAATGATTGGCCGCAAAATAATCATGACGGTTTTTTAAAGCAGCAATATAATCATTGAATGTGCTGATGGAAATATCCGTTGCTTTTTCTAAAGTTGCCAGGTATTGATTAAAGGTAGTAGTGTCATCAACATTCATTGCTTTGTCAGGCCGAAAAGCAGGATTCATTTTTGTAAATGAATCTATTTTGTTCAATTGCTGATGATATTCCAATGAATCAACAGGGTCATCAGTAGTGCAGATCAATTTTACATTCATCTTTTTCAACAGACTCCTTACGCTGTATTCTTTCGACCGTAGTTTTTCAGAACAATGATCATAAACAGCCTGTGCACTGTCTGCATTTAAAATATCCTGTACATCAAAATAACGTTGTAGCTCCAGGTGTGTCCAATGATACAATGGATTGCGTAGAGTATACGGAACGGTGGCTGCCCACTTTTGAAATTTTTCCCAATCGCTGGCGTTGCCTGTTATGAATTGTTCGTTCACCCCATTGGCACGCATGGCTCTCCATTTGTAATGATTGCCATACAACCAAACTTGTGTGAGGTTCTCAAAGTTGATATCGTTCGCCACCTGGTCGGGTGGAAGATGGTTATGATAATCAATGATGGGCATCTCCTTTGCAAATTCATGATAGAGATGCTGGGCCGTTTTGGTTTGCAATAAAAAATGTTCGTCTAAAAAATTTTTCATGTTGTCATTTTATAATTGGCGGATGACGGAAGTATTTATTAACTGGATACAATCAAAAAAATTACAAACTCACACCTCTCTTCCATGGAATAAAATCATCCTGGTTTAATAAAACAGCTTTGGGAATTACTTCACCACTTGCCGCTTTTATACAATATTCCAGGATGGCTTCACCCATTTCTTCAATTGTTTTTTCACCTTCAATCACGGGTCCGCAATCAATATCAATGATATCATTCATGCGTTTGGTTAAATTACTGTTGGTGGAAACTTTAATCGTTGGACAAACAGGATTTCCTGTTGGAGTTCCCAGCCCCGTTGTAAATAAAATAAGCGTAGCTCCACTGGCTGCTTTACCTGTTGTTGCTTCTACATCATTGCCTGGAGTACAAACTAAATTCAATCCGGGTTTTGTTACAGGTTCCGTATAATCCAAAACATCAACTACAGGTGATGTGCCACCTTTCTTTGCAGCGCCTGCACTTTTAATGGCATCTGTGATCAATCCATCTTTAATATTTCCTGGTGATGGGTTCATATGAAAACCCGATCCGACTTTTAATGCCTGTTCATTATACGTTCGCATAAGATGAATAAACTTCTCGGCACTTTCTTTTTCTTTAGTACGGTCGATGAGTTCCTGTTCAACACCACAGAGTTCAGGAAACTCAGCCAATAGTATCTGACCACCCAATGCTACTACCAGATCAGAACAATAACCAACTGCAGGATTAGCAGAGATGCCGCTGAACCCATCGCTGCCACCACATTTTACACCGATACATAATTTATCGAGTGATGCAGGTTCACGTTGCAGTTTGTTGATTTCGATCAAACCTTCAAATATTTTTTTGATTGCATCAGCAATCAACTGTTCTTCGCTTTGCGATTGCTGTTGCTCAAAAACGAAAAGTGGTTTATTAAAGTTGGGATTATGTTGCTTGAGATCATTCTTAAAATCCTGTACCTGTAAATTCTGACAACCTAAACTCAACACCGTTACACCACCAACGTTTGGATGATCGGCATAAGCAGCTAATAATTTACTCAGCACGGCTGCATCCTGGCGAATGCCACCGCAGCCACCCTGGTGATTTAAAAACTTGATACCGTCAACATTTTTAAATGGACGGTTATTCTTTGGTTTAACAGCAGGAGAGAGGTCAACAGATGAAATATTTTCACCGTTCTGGTATGCTTCCAGTAATTGATGTGTATAGCTTTTATATTTAGCTGTTACTGCATAACCTAATTCATTGTGCAGTGCTTCACGGATCACATCCATGTTCCTGTTCTCACAAAAAACAGTTGGAACAAATAACCAGTAATTAGCAGTTCCTACTTTACCATCGGCTCTGTGATAACCATTGAAAGTTCTTCCTTGAAACTTCGACACATCGGGCGGCTGCCATTCGTAATGTGATGGTCTGTAAGAAAAAGGTTGTGCAGCATGTTTAATATTTGCTGTTGTCATTAAACCACCTGATGGTATAACTGTTTGTGCATTACCAACCAACACACCATACATGATCACTTCATCACCCGGCTGCATTTCTTTTTCAAAGAATTTATGCTTGGCATTAATATTATCCTGCAACACATATTCATTGCCCTGGAAAGAAATTGTTTCACCCTTCTGTAAATTGGTTAAGGCAACAATAACGTTATCTTTTGGATGTACTTTTAAAACTTTATGCTTCATTGGTTTCAACTTTATCCCTGTTCAACTGGTATTCTTTCAACGTATCTCTTACACCGTTTTCAATCATTGCATCCAGGTAAAACTGAACTGCAAATGTAAAACCCGGTAATGCTGAAAGATCAGCTCCCCACAAGGTTGTATTAGATAATACTTTTCTTACCAATTCAATGGTAGAATTATTTTTCCAAAGCTGGTGAAAATAGCCGGCCTGTTCATCCTGCACCGGGTAAGCCACACCGTTAGACTCACCATAATAAGTTCCGCTTTCACTTAATTCGCATTTCATAAATAAAAGATAAGCAGCAAAACCAAGTGTCATAGCACCGGGTACATACAGATCCTGTTCAAAATGCTTCATGATAAGAGGCACGTTCCGCATTTTCATTTTATGCGTATAGTTCAAAGTGATGCTGATCCATTTATGATCAAGATAAGGATTGCGGAAACGATCAATAACACGGTTGGAAAAATCAATTGCTTCCAGCACACTAATTGTTTCACTGCTGAGGCAGGGTGCAATTTCATGGATCATCAAATCATAAACAAACAGGCCCATTGTCTTATCTTCCATCGCTTCCTTCACTGTTTCAAAACCACCAAGAAAAGCAACACCACTGCTGAAAGTGTGTGTGCCGTTGAGCAACCGCAATTTCAATTCCCTGTGTTTATTAATATCAGGTGTAATGAGTACGCCTTCATCTGCCTGGGCAAAACTCAATACTTTATTTACCCGTGGATTGGTTGTTTCAATGGCCCATAAACTATACACTTCACTCATGATCATCAGTTCATCGGTATAACCCAGTTTGGCTTCTGTTGCTTTTTGAAGGGCTGCCGGAAGTTTGCCAGGTACAATACGATCGACCAGTGAATTGCAGAAACAATTAGCTGTTTCAAGCCAATCTAAAAATACATAATCAAACTTATTGCGATGCGCCAGCTCCATGACGATGGATTGCAGTTTATTGCCGTTGTCTGTAATTAATTCTGTTGGCACAATCACCATTCCTTTACTCACATCGCCGTTAAATACAGAATAACGTTCGTATAAAAAGGCTAATAACTTTGCCGGGAATGAAACAGGAGGATTTCCTTTGATGTTGTCATCTTCTACCAATACAATACCTACTTCTGTTGTGTTGGAGATGATGATCTCCATTTCAGGATTTGCTGCACAGGCCAACACTTCTTTCCATTGCGACTTTGCTGACAATACCCTGCTGATAGAAGCATTGATACTATATTCTTCAGTCATTTTTTGCTGACTGATACCTTTGATGCATTGTGTAAACAAACCATCCTGAGTAACAAAAGCATCTGTATCACCACTGTCGGTTGATTTTACAATCACCACACGTCCGTTAAAAAATCCCTGCTTATTGGCTTTGTCAATATAATAATCGGGCAAGCCACGCAACAGCACACCTGTTCCGAATTGTAAAACTTTTTCAGGTAAATCAAACAAAGTTGATGCGGGAACAGATTGAACTGTTCCGTTTAATTGTGCCAATGTTTTTTTTGATAACTGCATATTCATTTTTTTATAGAATCGCTCCTGCCCGTCTAAAGCCATTCAGGTGGGGATGACATTGATAAGAACTGATTTCACTGATGTTGCAAATGCATATCCATTTATATCTTTCGTATTTCTATTCTGAAGGATTCCATCTTTCTCCAAATACCCATCTTGTATTCATCCTGTCAACTAATTCTTTACTGATATTATCTGCAAACCATTTATAATTGCCTGCCTTACGAAGGCAGTTATAATAATAAATACGTTCACCCCATTGAATGTTGTTGGCTGTTGGCACCCGGTAAATAGCAGCGTCTTTCATGTTATCAGCAAACAAACAATTGATGAGATAAAACTGTGCATCACGATGATAACGACCTAACAAAAAACCATCGTAACCTTTAAACCTGCAATTGATCAAAACTGTTTTTGAATCCTCATACTTTGAACCATCGTGCCAGATAGCTGCCGACCCAGTATTGGCAATGAACTCACAGTTCTCTGCCCATGCCCATCCACGTGGACAATAGAAATCAACACCACCTTCCATTACACAATCTTTAAAATACCACATCCCATTTTCCACATCCCATGGACTTACTGTATCACCTGCGTAAGCACGGAAATAACAGTTGATGGCTTTTAACCTTGTACAACCCATCGTTCGCAATGCCATCTGGTGACCACCCTTGGTGATTTTTTTTTGTTTGGTCGCTGTATCAGACGGGCAATAAACAACTCTGTCATCTAAAAAGTCAAAACCATAGCTGTTGGTAACAGTGAGGTTTTTCAATGTAATATCATTGGCTCCGATATTCATTGTGGCAACACCCCAGTCATCTGCATGATCGCATCGCCATTCATCTCTTGCAATAGCTGCAGTAATAATGGTGGTTGTTCTGTCCTCGCCTTCAAATACAATATTGTTTTTTTCGATATAGAGTTTCTCTTTATAAATTCCTTTTTTGATGTAGATCACTCTTGGTACTGCTGAAGAATCGGCCAAACTGTTGATAGCTCCCTGTATGGTTTTAAAATCAGCTTTACCAATTGGATCAACAACAATTTTCTTTTGTGCCTGTACTGAAAATGTCAACACAAGTGAAAAAAGAAAGAGGCCATATCGTTTGATCAGATACAAGTATTATTTTTTTGATTGTTGCAGCAGCCATTTAATTAAATCTTCTGACGCTTTATAATTTTCATATGCTGCCGGTAATTTTCTTCCATCAACATATTCATTATACAACCAGGGATCTCCAACGGCAAATACAGTCCCATTGCCATATTTAGCAACAGCTATTACTACCTGGTTATCTTTTGTTACCAATGCTTTTGCAGGAGCTTTTATATCTAATACACTGATCTCTTTTAAAAACATTTTTGCCGGGTGGATGAAAACAAGATTGTTTGCTCCGGGCAAAACAACTCCCTGTTCGTATGTATCATTCTTCACCATGTTAATGCTTGCATCAGTGAATGTAATGCCGAAAGCCTGTGATAATTTGTTGAAATAAGGAAGATCGCAGTTATTGCTGTCGTTTGCCATTAGGACCAAAACGCCACCTTCTTTCACCCAGTTGCTGATTATTTTTACATCCCCTCCGGATACATAATTGGGTTTGGGATTATCTCTGATATGATCGGGATCAACGATGATATAAACAGACGATTTCTTAAGATTGTCAGCTGTTGGTGCTCCATCTAATGATTGCAGGTTGGCACCATAACGTTCAAAAATGCTGCCGATAGTATAAAAGCCAGGATGACTTCTTTCTTCCCATGTATAGTGCCAGTATTGTTCAGTACCGGTTATGTCTTTTCTTTTTTCACTGTTAAAGTAACGATCGAGTAAAATTGTTTTGCCTTTACCAATTGATTGGGTTGGCAATTTTTCCATTTCACCGGCAGCTAATAAAAATGCACCAACACCTTTGGGATCGTTTACAATCACCGGCTCACTCATGTAGTATTCAAAACTTCCATCACGGTAAGGCTTGCCACCAAGCCCCGAAACTTTTACTGTGCCATGCAAATTGGTTTGCCCATTTTCTACTTTAATAAAACGTTTTACAATACCAGCATATCCTTTCTTAGCTATCACCAGTTTAACAGCAGGTACATATCCTTTTCTTACTCCTTTTGCAACAGCATACACAAACTGTGAAGAAGCAGATGCTTCAAAATAATTTTTCTCTTTGCCGGGTCCTTTGTAATTCATGACATCATACCACAAACCAGTTGTTGGGTCCTGTTGTTTTTCAATGGCATTCACCAAACGATTGAGGATAGCAATTAAATCTTTTCTTTTGGGATGATTGACGGGGAAAAAATCCAATACATCAACCAACGCATCAGCATACCAACCCATGGCTCTTGCCCAGAAATGAGGTGATGTTCCGGTTATTTTATTGGCCCATTGCTGTTGCTTACTTTCATCCCATGCATGATACAACAAACCTGTTTTTGGATCTCTTGCATGTTTCTCCATCCAGATGAATTGGTTGGCAATATCATTGAAGGCTGTGTCTTCATGAAACAACATAGCATACTCTGCATAAAATGGTGCGCCCATGTATAAACCATCCAACCACATTTGATTGGTATAAATTTTCTTATGCCAGAAACCGCCCTCATTTGTTCTTGGATGAGTTCTTAACTGGTTACGTAAATCATCAGCAGCTTTCTTATATTTTTCTTTTCCGGTAACACGATACAGTAACAGAACCAGCTTGCCATTATTCACATGATCAATATTGTATTCTACCGATTCATACCCTTTAATGGTTCCATCATTCTGAACGAAGAAATCCATTTTTTGAAGAATGGAATTATAATAGGTTACATCACCGGTATTCATCCACAGGCTTTCAAAACCTTTCAGTACAACACCCATATCGTAACTCCATTTGGTAAGGCTGCCTATAGGAGTGGAGTCTTTCCATGTATTCATGACTGTTGCTGCAATTTTTTCGCTCCATTTTGTTTGAGCTGTTGATTGCAACATGCAAAGCAGTAATGTGATTGTTATTAATTTCTTCATATACTTTATTACTGTATTGAACAGTTTACCATTTAATTTCTTTTACATCAGCTCCAAATTCAGTTACCAATTTTTCTTTTGCTCGGGCAGGGTTTGTATTTTTTATGTTGATGTTTTTTATTCTGTCGCCACTTACACGAAACAGTAATTCACTTCCATCTTTATAAGTAATGTTATTAAACGAAAGATTGTCGCTGTTAAGAATATCAATAACGGGTTTGGTATCGGCCGAAATGATTTTGATGTTCCTGAAACTGATACCGCTTGCTTCCTGTACATCAATTCCTTTATCTGCCTGCAGTACCATGTTTTCCAACACAATATCTTTTACGTGCATTTCAGGAAGTCCCCGAACAAAAATTCCTTTTGCAGCACCATTGCAATACACATTGCTGATATGAAAATTTTTAAACACCGGCGTTGTTTCATCAACCGGTTTTACTTCAACTACGGGCAGTTCTCTTTTTTCACCGGAAAGCGGAACTGGATCTTTGGCCATATAATACATATCAAACAGGATGGCCTCACCTGGAATATCTTTCATATAAATATCCCTGATGAAAATATTTTCTACTACACCACCACGGCCTCTTGTTGTTTTGAAACGCAGGCCAATGTCTGTGCCAATGAATGTGCAGTTGCTGATGTACATATTGCGTGCACCACCACTCATTTCACTGCCAATTACAAAACCACCATGCGATGCATACACTGTACAACCACGGATGATCACATTCTCAACAGGCATGGCTCTTTTACGGCCTTCCTCATCCCGACCACTTTTCATACATAAAGCATCATCACCTACATCAAACACAGAATTTTCAATGAGCACATTTTTACAACTCTCTACATCAATACCGTCGCCATTTTGTGCATACCAGGGATTTTTTACAAAAACATTGTGTACAGTTAAGTGTTCACTCATTAACGGATGTAAACACCAGGCGGCTGAGTTTTGAAATGTTACTCCTTCCAGTAAAATGTATTTGCAATTGGTGATGAGTACAAGATTGGGACGAAGAAAATCTTTGATGCTTTCGTAATAGGCTGCATCTTTATCCGGAGTTATCTGCCCGGGATTGGCAGGACCTTTACTTGCTTTCATAAATGCTTCAGATGGGTACCATGTTTTTTTATCATCACTTAACACACCACCTGATTCAATTTTTTTCTTCCACTGACTTGCAGTGAGTTTATCATTTTTTACTGCACGCCACACATCACCATTGCCATCAATAATTCCTTTTCCCGTGATGGCAATATTGCTTGCACCTGTTGCAGAGATGGGTGATTGATTCCGCATTTGTGGCAAACCTTCCCAATTTGCTTTTACTAATGGGTATTGCGATTTATCATCTGTAAATAACAAGGTGGCACCAGTTGCTAAATGAAGATTCACATTGCTTTTTAAAACAACCGGACCTGTTAACCATAATCCTGCAGGAACCAGCACAACACCACCACCTTTTTTGTTGCAGGCATCAA
>JANMOR010000294.1:0-2452 GCA_031369435.1 Chitinophagaceae bacterium | reverse complement strand
CCATCGTCAATACTAAGCATTAAAACTAATTGCTTTACAGCGGGCTTTTTATATGTGTCGTAATTAATACCCGTTTCAAACTCCGGTCAATCAATTCGCCCATGCTGGTACAGCGACCAAAAACAGGGTCCTGGTAATACTCCGCTAATTCAAAACCAAGCTGTTTAATTTTTTCTGTTGTAGAAATTTCATCCTTCACCAATACATCACGCAGATCTGTTAAACGGTAACGCTCTTCCCTGATCCGTCTTGTAATGAGTGCCCGTTCTTCCTGCTGGTACTGGATCATCACATCTTTATTAAAATGCTTCAAGGCCATATCAACATAAGGAGAGTTCTCTTTAAAGTATTGTGGTAAATAAATCTTGAGACTGCCTTCAAAAAACTGCTGATCAAAATCAATGGCCCTGATGCGAAATTGAAAATCATCAAAGTCGGGGGTAATATCAAATACAAAATTGTAGGCCCGCATATCACCCAACAACCGTACAAAGCAACGTTCATTGAATTTCACAAACTCTTTAGCGATCCGTTTTGGATTAAATTCGGGCCGAGTGCTGTAGAGTGGTAAAAACACATCGCCCGGAATACCTGCAATATGCTCTTCCACCAATGTATGTTCATCAACTATATAGTTTAACTGGTTGGGCGATAGAATATGCTCCAGCTCCAATCCATATACTCTTGAAGCATCCGGGATTTTAATATAGAAATAATCATGCACATCGTTATAACTGTTAACGATCTTGATGCGGAAGGGATGGCTGTTACCAAAGCTGCAATAATCAATCCGTTCAATGTATAAATGCTTTTGCACTTTAATATCACCACCTGCCTTCAGCATGGCATATGTTTGTTTTAAACCATTGTGAATGTCGATGAATTGATCCTGTGCATACATCACCGTTTCCCACAACGTATCTTTTCCTTTCTGATCCATCAGTGGTAATGATTCAGTATAAAATTTCAACTGCGGATAAGAAACAGGAAGTTTGCGTTCCCGCTGGTATATTTTTAAATACTTACGCAGCGGTGCATTAACGGGATAAATAATTTTTTTACGGGAGATCATGCTGCTTACAAGTTAGATCAAAATCTTCTTGCCAGTATAACCTGGTTTTTAAAGCGTTTTACTTTGCCTGCAAGATTAAATACTTCGGTAAAGATCACATAAGGTCCTACAGGCAGTTGCTGAAATTTATCATTCAACCCATCCCAGCGAAAAGAACCATGCTGACTGCAAATAGCATTTCGTTGCAATGCTTTTACCGGTCTGCCACCTGCATCAAAAACAGTGATGTTCATTGTATATCCTGTTTCAGGAAAGCGATAAGTGATCGTCAAGAAATCATCAGTGCCATCATTGTCGGGAGAAAATACTTCAGGCATCACCGTTATATCACCCTGTACCTGCAGATCCAATCTGAATTGTGAATTTTGATAAGATGGTGTGCCATAACCCACATCTTTAGCAGCACTGTGCCAGTTGTCTTTGTTTTGTGTTTTAGCATTAGGGTCAATCCGTTCCAGTGCAATGCCTTCATTGTTATTAATCAATGCAAAATGCCATTTTTCATCATAAGACAATTCATCAACAACTGCTCCGGTATTGTTCAGCAGAACAACCGTTCCTTTATCATCAGAAAAAGAAGGCATGGAAGAAAGATTGATGAAGGCAGATAAATTTTTTGCGATGAATTGTCGTTTTACAATGCTTTCATCTTCACTCAATACAAGAAATTCACCTGGATGCATTGCAATACTGATCAAACTAAGTTGTTTGAGATTGCTGATCACTCCTGAGCTGCTCCTGTTTGCAAGAAATAGATCTTTGAGGTTGATAATTTTATTGCTGCGGTTATATATCTCCACATAATCTGTTCCATCTGTTTTAGGATTGAATAAGATTTCGTTGATGATCACATCTAAACTATCTGCCTTCGAGCTCAATCCAACTTTTGCTGTTTTGAATGCAGCGATTGTATTGCCTCCACAATCAGAAACATTGTTGGCAGTAACGGTATAAACTTTATTTGGTTGTAAAACAGTAGCAAGAGTTATTTGCACACTATTGAATAAAGGTGAAATGCTTACTGCAGATATAGGTACTCCTATGCCATCGCTTATAAGGTAGTTTGTTGCAGTAGCACCGCTCAAACTATCAAGCGGCTCATCAAAGCTTAATAACAAGTTGCTGTTATCAAGTGCAAATGCACGAATGAGTGCAGGAGCTACTTGATCTTTATTGGTGCCATCCACTGAGTTTTTAATACCGGGTGTTCCACCTCTTACATCGGTACTTGCTTTCCAGTTTGTGCTGCCGCTGCAAGGATTTTTTGTATCCATCATTTCTAATGTCCATCCACCATCACTCTTCACCGCATTGTTAAACCATGCTTTATTGTATTCAACGGTATGTATGGTTGTGCCGGTATTGTTTCTTATAAAAATA
>JANMOR010000459.1:0-5118 GCA_031369435.1 Chitinophagaceae bacterium | reverse complement strand
GCCAGACCGATGCCGGTGCCTGAATATTCGCTTTTGTTGTGAAGGCGTTGAAATATGATAAATATTTTATCAAAATATTTTGGGTCAACCCCTAAACCATTGTCTTTTACATAAAAAGTATATTTATCTGAATCTTCATCTGCACAGCCCACTTCAATTATGGGATTTTTATCGCTTCTATATTTTAATGCGTTGCTGAAAAGATTCATGAATAACTGGCTGAGGAGTGTTTTATGTGCCATGATCACGGGCAAAGGTTTTATTATTATTTCTGCCTTATTTTTTTTAATCTCTTCTTCCAGCACAAGGGTTACATACAGTATTACTTCGTTCAGGTTGGTAACTGCAAATTCTTCTTTATTTGTTCCTACTCTTGAATATTGGAGCAAGGCCTGAATCAATGTTTTCATTCGCTCGGCACCGTCCACTGCAAAATGAAGATATTCCCTGTTTGTTTCATCTAAGTTCCCCTTTATACCTTCTTCGAGCAAGCTCAGAAAACTGCTTACCATACGAAGCGGTTCCTGTAAATCGTGGCTGGCTATATAGGCAAAGCGTTCCAGTTCTGTATTAGAGGCAAGCAGTTCGCCAGCCCTTTTTTCAAGCGATTCATTCAATTGTTTCAGTAAAAGTTCTGAATGTTTTCTTTGGGATATATCCCTGATAAAAGCACAAAAGAACGCTTCTCCTCCCTGATTAATAGGCAGTACCGTTAACTCAATCGGAAACTCTTTACCCATCCGGTTAATTGCTCTCAATTCTAACAATACATTAAGGGCAGGGCCATGGCCGGTTTTTAAATAGTTTTCCAGGCCCTTGGTATGCATATCACGGAAGGCAGGCGGAATTATAGTGTCGGCAAGTAAGCTACCAATTACTTCCTGTTCTTTCCATCCGAATGTTTTTTCTGCCTGCGGGTTCCAAAAGGTAATTGCTCCTTTTGTATCCATACATATAATAGCATCAATGGCCGCACCCATGATCAGCCTTCTTTTCTCTTCACTGTTTTTTATATTTTCTTCGGCTTCAATCCTGTGGGTTACATCCCGGAAGTTGATAACAATGGCTTTTACAGCTTCATCATGGAGCAGATTGGTAGCTGTTCCTTCCACCCAGATGTAGTGGGCTTTTTGATGAATGGCCCGAAACAACATAGGCATCGCTATACCCGGCTGTTGCAGTAATTCACTGTACAAATTTTTTGCTTTATCAACATCATCATGGTGAATGTTCACAAATCCTGATCCGCCATTTCTGTCTTTTGCAGAAAAGCCGGTTATGGTCTTCGCTGCCGGGCTTTGGTAGATCACCTTTGACGAAGCATCTAACAGGCTAATCGCATCTGAGCTGTTTTCAATCAACGCCCTGAACCGTTGTTCGCTGTTTGATAATTCACGGGTACGGTCTTTTACTTTTTGTTCCAGATCCAGATTAAACTGTTTGAGTTTGTCTTCGAGTTTTTTTCTTTCGGTGATGTCCCTTGCAATACAGTAAAGTTTACCAGTGGCAGGATTTGGGCTTGCATTCCAGTCGAACCACAGATAGCTTCCGTCTTTTTTTCGATAACGGTTCACAAAATTGATTACGGTAGCGCCTGCTTTTAACTGATCATATACCAAAAGAGTGGAAGGAATATCATCAGGATGTACGAATTCAATAAAAGGAGTTTTGGTTATTTCGTTGTTGGAATAACCAAGCACCTGTTCTACCCTGGGAGTAATTGTTTCAAAATATCCCTGCTCATTTGCAATCAAACAAAGGTCATTGCTGTTGTCAAAGAAATATTTGTACTCTTTTAATTGCTTTTCGGCTTTGTTCCTCTGCCGGATGTTACTTATTATAACTATAAAAGCTGCGATCAGCAAGAAAACTGTAACAACCTGAAAAATAGTAATAGCACGGGATGTGTTTTGAATACTTTGCTTATTCTCGGATTTTCGTTTTATCAACAAAGAGTTTTCTTCGTTGCGGATTGCAGCAATAATGTTACGTGCCTTATCTATTTTTTTCTTCCCTTCTTCAAGTGATAATACTATTTGACCATCATTCTGTTTCCTGCTTCGGATGATGTTGATAATTATTTTTCTTGATTCTATATAAGAGGCAATGTTTTTCTGGAGTGAGTCAATTCGTTTTTGTTGCCCGGCATTATCCCTGGTAAGTGTTTTAAGAAGGCGTATATTGTTTTCAATGACTGTAGCTGAACTAACGAAAAGAGGTAAATAAACCTCCTCACCAGCTACCAAAAAACCCCTGATGCTACTTTGCATTTCTGCCATATCGGAACGAATCTGTTCAGTCTTGAACAGTACCTCGCTTGTGTGCTCAACGCTGTTAGCAGTATCAACTGCCCTTTCATTGGTTCTTTTAAAAGCAAAGAATATGACAGCCAGAAAGAGGCAAACCATTACAAAGACAGCAATTATTTTTTTCTGAAAAGAGAATTTTAAATAGCTGAGCGGATGACTGAAAAAAGCCGCTATAAATAAAGCCAGAAACATAAATCTGGATTGTAATACCGCCGTATTAATTACTGCTGTTGCTTTACCAAAGCTTATCCTGGAAAGTGACCCTAAGAAAATAAATACCAGGAATACCATTCCCGTTATAAGTAAAACATGTATAACAAAATGAGCTCTGCGGTTATGAAGGAACAGCAATACAAGACTAAATACAAAAAGAAGGCTTGCTGTTGCGACAGGCATCCTGCCAGGGTTTATGCTACCTGAAGTAAGATTCTGGTCGGTGTGAAAAATATTGTCAATGCCTGCATTCCAATTAAAAACATACTCACTAAGTGTAAGCGAAGCGATCAACAAAACAAATAAAGAAAAAATGAGAGTAACCAGCTTAGGTTTTTTATGGATATTCTTTTGATTTAATAAAAGCAGCGTAGCAGCAGATAATACAAGAGAAAGTGCTGTATTAAATTTCATGGTAACAAAACCCGGCAATATTTCTTTAAGAAACGGAACGTTGAACACCTGACTTAACAATACGAGTACACACACTATAATTATAAAAATGCATGCCAACTTCGTTACAAGTGTTGAGGTTATTTTCATATTTAGTTAAACTCATTTATATCCTTGTCCTCCTCTACTTTTTTATTGTTCTGCTGTAAAGGCTAATGTTATTATTTGGCGCATTGATAATAAACGCTGGTTATTTTAACCAAGCTCTTATTTATTATTTGAATTAAGTCTTGCTGCGATTAAATCAATGTTGTAGTTAATCTAATAAAGGGGAGAACTTCTAAATACTCACAGGTCCATATGTTAGGTAATAAAGATATTTCATTATCAGCAAGAAAGCAAGTATTACTACTTCCGTAAAAAAAACTAAGTGTTTTCAGTTAGTGCATCGTAAAAAAACATACGGGCCAGGTAATAATACGGTGATTGATTTTGGTTAAAGACAGATGATAGTATAAAAAGATGAATAAAAAAGCCGGTTGCAAAAAATACAACAGGCCAGAACGAATAAAATTATATTCAGTTTGTTTTAATGAACCGGAAGGTTTGTTTGTTTCCTGTATCATCTTTCAATTGAAGAATGTATGATGCAGCAGGTAATGTTGAAAGATCAAGTTCTGTTCTATGATCCCCTTTGTTATATAACTGTTTTGTGTTGTATAGAATCTGCCCGGATGGATTGCTGATAACAACTGTCATTAAAGATGTTTGTTTGATGGAAAAACTGATGGTTGTTTTATTTTTTACCGGGTTTGGATATACTGTTGCTAATATAAAAGGAGCCGTAACAAGGCGGATGACTTTTGAATAAATAATATTCCCATTTTGATCAACCTGCCGTATACGATAAGAATAGGTTTGGTTATTGATTTCACGATGAACAAAATTATATGTTCGTAAACTGTTGCTGTTTCCTGCAGCATCTGTTTTTCCTATTTCTTTAAAGTCAGTTCCATTCAATGAAGCTTCGATGGAGAAGTAAGCAGTATTTGTTTCTGTTATCGTTGACCAGTTGATCAAATTTTCATTACCATTATTCTTACCTGCCAGTTCAAGTGAGGTTACGGGTAATGGAGTCATGATCATCGACACGCCAAATGGCGAAAAGCTGGTAATTCCTGAACGTGTAACTGTGTATGGATTTGATCCGGTTGCAATAATATTTGATAACCCGTATTCCCATGCTCCGGAAACATAATGCGCAACTCTGCTGAAGTCCCTGTCGAAACCAGACAACTCCAGGGAGAGCGGCCACTGACAGGTAAGACTTGCATCAGAACCGCCAGCTACTGTTTCAGCAATCATCCATGTTGCGTTTACAGCATTTGAAGTTAATGGGGTACCGATAGTTCCCTGGCTGTAAAAAGCAGCGAGCATGCGCATGCTGAAAATATCTGTTGTTGAACCGGCGGTTAAAGCAATGGTTGCAGGTGTGTATGACGCAGTAGTTCCAACAGGAAATAATTTTGAACCGGCAGCAACTACCTGTTGAACCAATGTTCCGGTTCCTGTTGCAATAAGATAAGCAGTTGCGCCTGCATTACTAATTGTTCCGCTGTTTCCCATTGTAAGATCATAATTAACAAGTGAGATATTACCTGCTGTTAAATTCAAAGTTTGGTTGATTGTTACAGCAGAAGAAAGCGTTGCAAACCCGGATGATTTGTTGATAGTGAGTTTATAAAATGGCGAGTTTGCTGCGCTGCTGACTAATTGAGTACCAGTACCATTCAGAATAATTTCACCTGTTCCGATTGACCAGGATGTTTGACTGTTTGCAAAATTTAGTTTTGTATACAGCTTCCCGTTGTTGGTTAGTGCCGCAGCAGAGCTGTTTGTAAAATTTCCATTTACAAAAAAAGTATCCGTACTACCTCCTATATATAATGTACCTGTATTTGTAAGATCTATTTGTGCACTTACAAAAAGAGCAGTGCAACAAAACAAAAAGGAACAGATTATTTTCTTCATAGCATTGGGTTGATGAGAAATGTGTATTCCCTTATTTAATCGTAAGGTTTAATGTTTCAACCGTCATGCCGGTTCCGTCTGATGTATTGGCTGCCCATACTTCTATATAATCGTTTGTTGAAAGCTGTACTGTACAGGTAATGGTTAATGACCCTTTGTCTACACCTGTAGA
>JANMOR010000456.1:0-4315 GCA_031369435.1 Chitinophagaceae bacterium | reverse complement strand
TACCCAAACCCTTTCCTCTTGCATCTTTATGTAAATACATCTTCACCAATTCACAGGTGCCGGCGGGTAATCCTGCAGTTGGAAAAATACCGCCACCACCAAGAATATTTTCATCTTCATCTTCTGCCACAAAATAAAAACTGCCTTTTGTTTGAAAGAGTTCATAGAGTTCATCTGTTGTGGGGTTGTAAAAAACAGTGCCTTCTTTATTGGCGCCAAATTCAGCTAATGAATTCCTGACGATGACAGCAAGGTCTGTATTGTCGTTTTGTTCAATTGGGCGAATTGTTACAGTTGGATGCATGCTCAAAATTAAAATAAAAACAGCTCTCTGCAAAAGCAAGAGAGCTATAACCAACATGCGAAGAAAAAGTGATCAATATTTTTGTAGCTGCCCCCTTATTTCACCACCGGGAAAAACACTGGTATGCAGATTGACATAGTTGTTGCCGGTCATCAGATCATTTTCCTGGTCTGCTGTAAATGGTTCCGACACATAAATAAAACCACTTGGTTGCGGTGTGCCGAAATTAAAGATCACTGACCCGTTTACTCCTGCTGCGGCTTTGTGAATATGCCAGGCAGTTAACGGAGCCCTCAAATCAATGTAATTAATGGTGAGGGTAAGAATCTTCGTTTCATTATTAAAAAAGCCGGAAGCATCACCATAACCAGCCGATTGCCTTGCGGGTACTTCATTGGTAGGCGCTAAAATGGTATGGAAATAAGTACGGTTGAAGACCTGCTGCTTGGTGCAGGAGTTGAAAAGCAAAACCAATAAAATGGATCCACTTGCGAATAACAATTTTTTCATAATGCAGTTTTTTGAAAAATTACATCATGCAATTGCTTATAACGACTGAAAGGTTTTGAACGGGAATATTTACTGCCTGAACCGGACGGTTCAGTAATAATTAATAATTATCATCGGCATCATAACGCCCACCACCGAGTACTATACCTATTTTCAGTCCAAGATAATTGTTATTGATCAACCCGGTTTTTGATACAAAATTATACTCAAGCCCAGCACGGATATGCCAGATCTCTACACCTACTCTTGCAATACCACCAAACTTAGTTTCAGTAGGAATAGAAACAGAACCACCATCAGAAGTTGTTCCTTCAATACCAACCAGGTTATAAATTCCTGCACCGGCGCCAATATAGGGCCTCACCAAACGGTTGGTAAAATAATAATCGGCTGTACCAAGAAAAGAAAGACTCAACCCTGCTTCTCCATTTGCAGAAAACTCAGTTCCATTCCTGTCAACTGTTCCTCTTGCCATAGCGGTTGCTTCGGTACGCAAACCAAGAGCAATCCTGTCCATTAAATTATACTTGGGTTCAATATAGAGTAACACACCGGCCTTGCTTCCTTTACCCTGCGGACGGGCATAACCCATACCAAGATCAACTTTAAAAGGTTTGTAATGATGCTGAACTTCAAATTTGTCCTGGGCCAGTAATGAAATAGTGAGCAATAAAGCAACTGTTGTAACACTGATTTTTGAACCGATTGATTTCATGGTAGTGGGTTGATGGTTTTGTTGATGTTGGATATTTTTAATTCAATGAACGTGCCATGAAGCAGTTCTCATTCATTGCAAATCATAAAATAATCATAAGTCTAAAACGAATGCCATACGATTATCGTATGGCATTGAACTATTTTTATTATATATCTTTTAAGCTACTGCCTGTTTCACCAAAGCTGCAGCTTCACTCAATTGAATAGCACTTTGTACTTTCAAGCCGCTTTCATCAATGAGTTTCTTTGCTTCTACTGCATTGGTACCCTGTAAACGAACAATGATAGGAACAGGAATATCGCCGATTGTTTTATATGCTTCTATTACACCTGCAGCAACACGATCGCAACGAACAATACCACCAAAGATGTTGATGAGAATAGCTTTTACATTCGGGTCTTTTAAAATGATCTTGAAACCTGCTTCTACTGTTTGTGCATTGGCAGAGCCCCCAACATCAAGGAAGTTGGCCGGTTGTCCACCACTGAGCTGAATCATATCCATGGTAGCCATCGCCAGACCTGCACCATTCACCATACATCCAACGTTACCATCTAACTTAATAAAGTTGAGGTTATGATTGCCTGCTTCCACTTCTGTTGGATCTTCTTCTGTTACATCACGCATGCTGGCAATTTCAGGATGACGCATCAATGCATTATCATCAATATTCATTTTACAATCAACTGCTATGATCTTATTGTCGGATGCTTTAAACAACGGATTAATTTCCAGCATACCACAATCCAATCCAACATAAGCATTGTATAAATTCGTTACAAACTTTACACAGTTCTTAAATGCTTCACCACTCAAACCAAGATTAAATGCAATCTTTCTTGCCTGGAAACCTTGTAAGGCTCCGGCAGGGTTTACCCATTCTTTAAATATTTTTTCAGGAGTGTCATGCGCCACATCTTCAATGTTCATACCGCCTTCGGTACTGTACATGATCACATTTTGTTTTTTTGTACGAT
Source organism: Chitinophagaceae bacterium (assembly GCA_031369435.1). Classification (GTDB taxonomy): domain Bacteria; phylum Bacteroidota; class Bacteroidia; order Chitinophagales; family Chitinophagaceae; genus Lacibacter. The sequence goes on along the minus strand of JANMOR010000456.1, from coordinate 1,806 downwards.
CAAGTAAGATCGACAGATAAAATTCTTTGCGTTCAGTTGGCCCATCATAATACATATCCTGAGCTACCAGAATTTTGTTCACCACTTTGCCAGCAGGCCCTGTTTGAATGGTTACTAAAGTACCACCTAAAATTCCTTTTGCAAATTCAACGATCTGGTCGAGGTTTTTACCCACCTTCACACCATTGATACCGGTTTCTTTAACTGTTCCTTTACCACGGCCACCTGCATGGATCTGTGCTTTTACAACTGCAAAGCTGCTGCCACTCTGGTTCTTGATTTGGCGGTATGCTGCTTCTGCTTCATGTACGGTACTGCAGGCAAAGCCTTCCTGCACTGGAACATTGTATTTTTTCAATAATTCCTTGGCCTGGTATTCGTGGAGATTCATATCGCAAAAATTTTTGCGAAGATAAGTTAAAGACGATTAATGTTTGAAGTTTGAGATTTGAAGTTTTTGATTACAGGTTACACATTTCATTTCCCCATTACTGCTTCCAAATGCAATATATTTGCCGCTTTAATTTTTCATCATGAGTGATACCATAAAGAAGATCAATGAAACAGTTGCGTTTATCCGCAGTTACTATACACATGAAGTTGATACAGGTGTAGTGTTAGGCAGTGGGCTGGGACATTTTACCGATGAACTGCATATTGATACAGAGATCAGTTATAATGAACTGCCGCATTTCCCGGTATCAACTGTTGAAGGACATAAAGGCAAGTTGATCATTGGCACATTAGGTCATAAGAAAGTAGTGGTAATGGCAGGCCGTTTTCATTATTATGAAGGTTACAGCATTGAAGAAGTTGTATATCCCATCCGTGTAATGAAATATCTCGGCATTAAAACGCTCATCATCAGCAATGCAGCAGGCGGAGTAAATCCAACATTTAAAGTAGGAGAGCTGATGATCATTAAAGATCATATCAGCCAGTTTACCATCAACCCATTGCTGGGAAAAAATATTGATGAGTTCGGTCCACGTTTTCCTGATATGAGCGAGCCCTATAAAAAAGAGTTGATTGTAAAAGCAAAAACTATTGCATCACAAATGAATATTGAAGTAAAAGATGGCGTGTATTGTGGTGTAACGGGCCCAACCTTTGAAACAAGAAGTGAGTATAGAATGATTCATGCCTTAGGTGCTGATGCTGTAGGAATGAGTACTGTGCCGGAAGTTATAACTGCTGTGCATATGGGCTTGCCGGTTTTTGCTATGAGTGTAATTACAGATATTGGTATTCGTGAAGAAGAAAATACCATCACACATGCAGAGGTATTGGAGGCAGCAGTGGTGGCTGAACCAAAGATGACGGCTATTGTAAAACAACTCATCATTGAACTTTAAGATCAATTTATAGCAGTACCAACTGATTTCATTTACTTTTACACGGGCTTGATAGCCCGTTTTTATTGTATGCTGCGTTTTGTTTGTTTACTTATTTTTTTATTGACCGGATTATCAGCCATGGCACAAAGGCCGGGCGGTCGTAACCCTTTGCAAAATATTCCCGGTGGTTTCATGGGTGGTAATGCAACAGGAGGAAGGAGTGGTGGAGGTGCGGGGCCTTTTAAAGATTCATTACTGCACCGCACTGGCTTTGAAGATTCAGCAACCATTGCTTTTCGTTATTTAGATACAGCCCGTTTTTATTTTATTGATTCATCTGTAAGTGATTTCAGCAGACGCTGGCCCGTTCCATGGACAAGTATTTTTTTGGGTAACACTGGTGGAGCATCCAAATCTTTATTATTCAGTCCCAATATGAAACCGGGCTGGGATGCAGGCTTTCATGCTT
>JANMOR010000157.1:0-3573 GCA_031369435.1 Chitinophagaceae bacterium | reverse complement strand
TATTTCGCCGGGTTTATTTCTTCCATTGTTAGAACTGGGTATAGTGCCTGCAGAAGCAAATAACAATAATACTTCTATAACTATTTCTTTAAAAACGCTTGATTCAAAAGTGTATTTTTCAGTGATTAATATAACCCCGGGTATCAGAATTATGGAAATGCCAATGGCAAATTCCATTTTAGAAAATATTAAGAACAGGTTGAATCTTTCACATTTTAGAAAATTTAAACTGGAATATAATTCAACGCCCGGCAACTTTAATGTAATGCTGCAAATTGAGTTGCAGAAGAATTCATTCTCCGGTAACAAGGAAAGCCAAAACAACAAAAGCGTTTTGTATGCCCAGCAATGAATTCATATTTTCTAATCAAACCACACAACGTGTGAAGAGGCATATGCTGTTTTGGGTCCTTTGTTTTGTATTTATGGTTATCACTTTTCCCCCAAAGGGCGGCGGGTCTAATTATGGCATTGGGATAGATGGTTTTTCGAAGTATTACCAAATGGTACTGATACGTACGTGTTTTCATCTTTTTTGCCAGTTGTTGTTTTGTTATTCGCTTATGTATGTTATAATGCCATTGTTTTTCTGGAAAAAAAAGTATTGGCAATTTCTCAGCTTTCTGATGCTCTTAATAATTATTGTAGCTATTGTTAGATATAGTGTTTTCAGTTATGGTTACAATCCGCTAATGCAAAAATTACAATTCGATACAGATCCATCACAAGTAATTATAACAAGGAGTTTCATACAAACAATTGGCGGTCCGGCATTTATTAGTTTTATTTTCATCTTTCTTAAATTTTTTAAAGACTGGCAGCAAAAACAAAGAGATAATTTCAACCTTCAAAAGGAAAATACAAATGCTGAACTGCAATTATTAAAGGCCCAGATTCACCCACACTTTTTATTCAATACCCTTAATAATATTTATTCATTTACACTGGATAAGCTTCCCTATGCAAAAGATATAGTTAAAAAACTGGAAGATATGCTTCACTACATGATTGAAGAATGCGAACAGCCTCTTGTACCCGTAGAAAACGAAATAAAAATTATTAAGGATTATGTGGACCTTGAAAGAATACGCTATGGTAACAGGCTGGATATGCAATTTGAAATTACCGGCAATTTTGATAATAAAGTGATTGCACCCCTACTTATGATTCCATTTGTAGAAAATAGCTTTAAACATGGTACCAGTGGAGTTTTGCGTGACCCCTGGATAAAGATATTTTTGCAGGCAGATGAAGACATGCTTCATTTTTCATTAACCAACAGTAAACCTGCAAAAGAAACCGGAACAGTAATAAATGGTATCGGGTTAAGCAATGTGCAAAAAAGGCTTGCCCTGCTTTACCCGGAAAAGCATTATCTTTTAATAGAATCTACAACGAATACATTTACTGTTAACATGCAAATACCTCTGCAACATACCGCAATAGTGAGTGAACAAATAAATGCTTTAAACTTATAATAACTACAAAATGTTGCCACCGCCAAGCCAAAATCAAATTTATTGTCTTGCAGTTGATGATGAACCGCCTGCCTTACAGGTTTTAGCAAAATATATACAGGCTATTCCTGCATTGCAGCTTAAAGGAACATGCAGTAATGCTGTAGATGCACTTGAACTGTTGCAGCATAATAGCATTGATTTGTTGTTCCTTGATATACAAATGCCCTATATTCTGGGTACAGAATTTATGCGTACCCTTTCTGCCCCGCCTAAAGTAATTTTTACAACAGCCTACCGCAAATTTGCTGTAGAAGGCTTTGAATTGGATGCCGTTGATTATTTAATAAAACCTATCTCCTTTGAACGGTTTTTAAAAGCCGTAAACAAGGTAATGAAAACCAGCCTGCAACACAAAGATCACAATGACTTTACGCAGGTTAAACAAACTCCTGAGCTAAACCCATTTATTTATTTACGTGCAGATAGAAAAAATCTTAAAATTTTATTTGACGATATTTTATACATAGAGAGCCTGAAGGATTATATTAAAGTGGTAACTACTGAAACAAATATCATTGCCAAACAATCTATTTCTTCACTGGAGGAGGCGCTGCCAAAAAATAAATTCATTCGCATTCACCGTTCATTTATTATTGCCATAAATAAAATTAAATCATTCAATAGTGATACAATTGAAATAGGCAAATTCGAATTTCCAATTAGCAGGATGTACCGGCATGAAGTGGAAAAAATACTTAAATTAGAATGAATGATCTGTAATATGAAACAGGAATAAAGAAAGGCAACAAAAAATAAATTTAATTAAAGCCTGCTTTTATATAATTCCAGCCTTCCTGGCAAATTAAATCAGTTGATAAATTTCCCAGGCAAAGGAAAGTAAATTGATACCCATCAGAAAAATATGCTATGCAAAAAAGCTGCCTCTTTAAGAGACAGCTTTCAGGGGATCATCAACAGATTAAAACTACTGATGGCTCCGGTTCGTCAGCCTTTATCATAGGTTTCAGCAAGTTCCATTTCATCTTCCTGTATCCGCACAAAAATTAATTTACTTTCATTTTCCATGCTGATGATCCATACATCCAGGTCGTCTTGTAATACATGTATGCCTCTTAAAATGGAATAACCTTTAAAGTGGTGTGTAAGCTGGCTGGTCATTTCAGCCGATAAATCTTTTGCTTCGGGATAGCTGAGATGATAGATCTGCACACCTTTTTGAGTATAGAGTACCCGGTGAAGGATATTGTTCAAAATAAATTTGATCATTGTGTTTTTATCCAGTTTCATCCATGTGATAATGGTTGCTTCTTTAAAATCTTTGCTGAAAGCAGCTTTTACATTTGCATCCATTGTTGCTGTTCCGGATGTAACAGTAATAGGAGTGAGCTGAACATAATCGGAACTTTGTGCCCATGACTGGCTTGTAAGTATGAATGCTGAGAAGAAGATCAGCATACATTTGTGAAATTGATGTTTCATGATTAAAGGTTTAATAGTTAATGATTAAATGATAAGATCAAAACTACTTTGCAGTAGAAGGCATTACAATCCCCCATATGAGTGGAATTACAGAAGAAAATAAATGTTGTTGAAAATAATACCGGGCGAGGGGGGTTGTTAATTAAACCAGCTTTTCTTTTAATGCTTTTGAAACGGCTTCCGTTGCAGAAGCTACATGCAATTTTTGGTAAATATTTTTTACATGATCCCGTACAGTATGGTAACTGAGAAATATTTTTTCGGCAATGCGTGGCATAGGCATACCGGTGGTAAGGAGTTGCAGAATTTCTTTTTCTCTTTCAGTTAGCTCATAATAAATACTGGTGAGAGAGGGCGCTATGAATTGCTGAAAAAGTGTAACCACTTTTGTTGCAACAGCGGGATTAAACGCAACCCCACCATTATAAACATCAGTGTCTGCTTCCAGAATTTTTACAGTGGAATTATTTTTTAAAATGTATCCATTGGCGCCAGCACACAGTGCCTCATATATTTTTGCATCATCTTCAAAAACGGTTTGTATTAAAATGCGTACTTTATTGAATTCTTTTTTTATCAGTCTTGTTGCCTCTATTCCATTGATGCCACTCAT
>JANMOR010000437.1:0-2249 GCA_031369435.1 Chitinophagaceae bacterium | reverse complement strand
CTTTTTTTAATTCTTCAAACGAAAGATTTTTCCATGCAGCAGGTTTGTATTGTTTGCCCGGGTCGGCCCAGTAATCGCTGTAATGAAAATCAAGTAAGAGTTTTAAACCGGCAGCTTTCACTCGTTTCGCCATTTGCTTGGTATACTCAAGATTGCAAAAACCTTTCTTAGGTGAATAACCACTATCCTGTGCAGGATCATGAAAGATGCGAAGCCGCACATAGTTGATACCATGATCTTTGATGATCTCAATCGCATCTTTTGTTACCCCTTTATCAGAGAATTTTATGCCTCTTGCTTCCAACTCAGGTAAGAAAGAAATATCAGCACCCATCATTTGATCAACTTTTCTTGGTTTAGCTGCTTCACCTTTGAGTTTATATTTTTCATCAATGGTAACTGTATTTATTTTTTCAGGCGAAACAGTAATCACATCTGTTGAGCCACTTGACAAACCATTGGCACTTGCTTCAACTTTAAAAATCCCTGATTTTGAACCAGACTGAATGATCACCTGGCATTTACCATTGAACAAACTGCGTTGCCATGTACCATCTACACATTTATCCGGTTCATGACTGCTGGGATCGCCATTACCAACACCAATGATTTTTGCATCGCCTTCCAGTTTAAACCTGATCATATTATCTGCAACAGGTACTTCACGACCTTCACGATCAACCACCGTTACATTCATCACCGTTACATCTTTCCCATCGGCCAGCATCGTTGTTTTGTAAGGCGTTAATACCACTTCTATTGCCGCACCCGTTGTTTCTACCTTCGATGTTAACTTTCTACCTTTCTTAAATGCAACAGCTTCGAGTTTACCCGGTTCGAATTCAACCAGCCATTGCAGGTGACCATTGCGTGGCATATCTTTTTTACCTAAACTCTTTCCATTTAAAAATAATTCCACATCATCTGCATTACTGTTCACCCACACATCAATTTTCTTTTTCGGTTGCCCCCACTCGTTACGATGATTCCAATGCGGAGAAATATGTAACACATCTTTATCTGTCCACCAGCTTTGATAGTAGTAATACAATTTTTTTGGAAAGCCGCAAACATCCATCACACCAAAATGCGAATTGATATTCGGCCATTTGAAAGGTGTTGGTTCACCACGATAATCAAAACCCGTCCAGATAAATCCACCCAGCCAGAAATCATTTACAGCTGCCAGCTTCCACCATTCTTCAGCACGGCTGGCCCACCATGGTGCTGTTATATCCTGGTCGGGTAAATATCCACGGATAGAATCTTTTGCCAGTATTCCACGGGTACTAACGGTGCTGCCCATCTCCGTACCAAGTATGGGTTGATTGGGATGATCTCTGTGATAATCTGCAACTGCAAACTGACGGTAGTTGAAACTGCGAACAGGAATTACTTCATTCACACCTTTATATACATTACCCAAATCAGCTGCATAAGTGCAGGTGCGTGTAGGATCGAGTTGTTTTAATTTACTAATATATGTTTCTGCAATTCGTTTCCCATATGAATTGGTATGAATCCAACCTTCTTCGTTACCAATGCTCCACATAAAAACAGAAGTGCGGCTGCGGTCACGCTTTACCAAACGTTGAAACTGATCCATATATTCAGCACTGCTGTTGAGCAAACGCTGTTCATCCATCACCAGCATACCTAAACTATCGCATGCATCTAATAACTCAGGAGTAGGAGCATTATGACTGGTGCGATATGCATTGCTGCCAAACTCTTTTAATAAACTGATGCGGTAGTATTGCAGATAATCGGGCAAAGCACTTCCCACACCTGCATGATCCTGGTGATTATTAGTGCCAAATATTTTTACATGCTTTCCGTTTAAGAAAACGCCATTGGTTTTTATTTCGATGGTACGGAAACCAAAACGAAGTTTCTTACTGTCAACTACTACTCCATTCTGTTTTAACTCCACTACTACACGATAGAGATAAGGATTATCTAAAGACCAAAGTTTTGGATTAGCAACATTAATAAGTTGCTTAATTGTTTTCTCTTCATTTGTACTGATTGCAAGTGCTGTTTCATTTGCAGCACCAATTCTTACACCAGTTCTATCCGTTAAATAAGTATTGATGGAATAATTACCAGCAGAATTATATTCATTCGCAACAGTTGTTTCAACATTGAGTGTTGCTTTGTTGCCATTGATATTTGCATAAGCAAATACACCATCAGTAGCAATATGTGTGTTAGGATAACTGTTGAGCCATACATGCCGATAGATTCCT
>JANMOR010000021.1:0-3717 GCA_031369435.1 Chitinophagaceae bacterium | reverse complement strand
GATGATGATGAAGATGACCGTCTTCTTTTTGAAGAAGCAATTTCCAATATTGAACCATTGATCAATGTTGACACAGCAAAGAACGGTATGGAATTGTTTGAACTGATGAAAAAAGAACCAGAACCTGAAATTGTTTTTCTCGATCTGAATATGCCGGGTAAAACCGGTAAGGAATGTCTCGCTGAAATTCGTAAACATAAGGTATGGAAAAAAATTCCTGTAGTAATTTACTCCACTTCAGCCAGCAGATACGATATACTTGATACGTATAATGGAGGTGCAAATCTCTACCTCATTAAACCAACTTCTTTTTCAGAATTGATCAGAATGATACGAAAAGCTTTTTCTTTTGATTGGGAACTAACCCCCACTTTATCGCAAAAAGATTTCCTGTTAACGCACACCCCATTGGTATGAGCAGTATAAATAAAGAACATAAACATGAAAATACTGTAGTTGCTGATTTGCAATTCAAATATCTGCCGCAGTTTGCTTCATGGATTTTAGAGAACCGGCTGGAAGATTTTTCCAGGCTGATGTTAGAGGTATCAAGGGTAGAAAATGTGCCCATTTTAAAATTGCTTGTACAATACAGTAACGAAGAGCTTATTGAAATGGGTAAAATATCCGGTGCAGAATTGTTGAATCGTCTTTCAAAAAACCAGGCACAAGATCATATTGATATTACAATTGGAGAATGGGTTGCCAACAGGCTTGAAACAATTGACCGGGATGAAATAGTTGCTGAAGATATAGCACGGATTTCTTTTGTAAGGCGACAGGTGTGCCGCATGTTGCTCGATGATTATACAACAGATACCCGAAAATTTAGGAATGTGATGGAAGAAGTAGACAAGTTTACGACAGCCTCTGATATTGCAGGCTTTAATGCATTTATACACATTCATCAGCAAAAGATTCAGGTTATGAATGAGCAGCTCACTGCACAGCGCACTGAGTTACTGGAAGCCCAACAGCTGGCACAAATGGGAAGTTTTTATTGGGATCTGGAAGGCAAGGGCCGGTCAGTATTTACGCCTATGGTTTTTCAGATATTTGAAATGGAGAAAACCAGTAACCTTGATGATTTTATATTGGATGTTCATCCTGATGAACGTGATAAAGTGAAAGATGCCATAACGAATGCTTTACAAAAAAATGGAATTTATGAGTGCGAATACCGCTACACACGGAATAATAAAAATAAAAAAATCTCGTCGAAGGGAATTGTGCAATATGAAAATGGCAAACCAGTAGGAATGAAAGGCACTGTAATGGACATTACTTCACAAAGTGAACTGTTACAAAAATTACAGGAAAGTGAAACCCTTCATAAACAAGCACAGGCATTAACTCATATTGGTAACTGGTCGTGGAATATTATAACTAATGAAATTATCTGGTCCGATGAAATGTACCGCATCTATGGACTGGAGCCACAATCGGAGACAATAACGTTTGAACGTTTTATGTCGTTGATACATCCTGATAACCGTGAATCAAGAATGCAGGAGATTCAATATTCTTTAGAAACGGGCAAAGTGGAAGATTATATTTTAAAAATTGTTACTCCTGCTGGAGAGGTAAGAATATTAAAAGGTAAAGGTGAGATGCTGAGAGATCATACTGGAAAGCCGGAGAGACTCGATGGCACCTGCCAGGATATCAGCACTGAATACAGGCTCAACCAAACGCTTACCGATAAGGAACGCTATCTTGCCTTGCTCATTAACAATGCTCCTGATGCTATTATTGTAATTGATGAACAAAGTATCATACGCCTGTGGAACCCAAAAACGGAATCCATTTTCGGTTGGAAAGCTGATGAAGTGATGGGTCGTCATCTCACTGATACGATTATTCCAATCCGTTACCGTGACGCACACAATCATGGTTTGCAACACTATCTTGCAACGGGCGAAGGTAATGTCATCAATCGCTCCACTGAGGTTACGGCAATGAACAAACGAAACGAAGAATTATTTGTTTCACTAACCATTTCGGAAACTATACAGGATGGTAAACGTTCTTTTATTGCTTTTTTGCGAGACATTACCCAACAAAAGCAAACCTGGATAGAACTGCAAAATAAAACCCTGTTGCTTGAACAAAAAAATCAGGAACTGAAACATACCAATGAGGAATTAGAATCATTTAATTATGCGGCCAGCCACGACCTGCAGGAGCCATTACGCAAGATCCAGATTTTTGCTGACCGCTTGCAGGCAAACGAGCTGGCTCTTCCTCCTAAAATGCAGGGTTATGTAGAAAAGATTATTTCTTCTTCTATCCGTATGCAAACTTTAATAAAGGAGTTGCTTCTGTTTACACAAACAATCACGCCTGAAGAATTATATGAAGAAGTTGACCTGATGCATTTGGTTTCGGAAACAAAGAATACACTATTGCATATGATTGAAGAAACCGGTGCCCAAATATCTTATACAACATTACCAGTTATACAAGTTGTACCGTTTCAATTCATGCAGGTGTTTACCAATTTGATAGGCAATGCCATTAAATACCGTAAGCCCGGCATTGTGCCCGACATCTGGATCGGTTATTCAATAGTAAAAAAAGAGGACATAGGTAATGACACGGATATGCTGAGTGGAAATTATTTAAAAATAAGTATTGCAGATAACGGTATTGGTTTTGATCCCCAATTTGCCGAGAGGATATTCGATTTGTTTACAAGGTTACACGATAAGAAAAAATACCCGGGCACAGGCATAGGACTGGCAATTTGTAAAAAGATCATACAAAATCACAAAGGTTTTATTCGGGCTGAAAGTGATGGGCAAACCGGATCCACTTTTCATATTTATTTACCTGAGAAACGGATTAAGTAACATGCATAGTTTGCAGCTAAGAAAGACTTACTAAACAGAATAAAGATCATAACTCAACAAAAAGATATAATTATGACAACAACCGATTTTACAACTACCATACTGGTTGACCAAACTCCGAAAGAAGCATTCGATGCCGTCAATAATGTTCGTGGTTGGTGGAGTGAAGAAATTGAAGGCGGCACAAACAAACTCAATGATGTATTTAATTATCATTATGAAGAAGCACATCGTTGCAAAATGAAATTAATAGAAGTGATCCCCGACAAAAAAGTAGTTTGGCATGTGCTGGAAAACTATTTTGCGTTTACAAACGACAAAACTGAATGGACGGGCACAAAAATTATTTTTGATATTTCTGCACAGGATAATAAAACACAAGTCCGAATGACTCACCAGGGCTTAGTTCCCGAATATGAATGCTTCGACATTTGCCGGGATTCATGGACCAATTATATCCAGAATAGTTTGCGTAGCCTGATCAGCACAGGTAAAGGCAAGCCGAACGGCAAGGGTAAACCACAAACTGCAAATGAAGAGAAACTTAGTTCTAAAAACTAATCAGCCTACGTTATATGCAGTAAAAGAAAAAGACTGCTGTTTCTGTTTAAGAAGCAGGGAGATTTTTTAATTCAAAGAAACTCCTCACTTTACTGATCATCTTGTAATCAGATAATTGTTCAGAACTGTCAATGGTAATTTCTTTGCTGTTGAACCGGGCATCGGCTTTCAAATGATTTTGAAACTGCTCCTGTATATTGGCCGGGCCAAAAATATACAGTTCATCATACACCAGTAAAAGAGCAGCAACTGACTTAAAGTATTTCAGCAAATCAGTTTGCCGGGCATGATTTTTTGCATCCTG
>JANMOR010000434.1:0-2626 GCA_031369435.1 Chitinophagaceae bacterium | reverse complement strand
CAAATTTCTTGTGCTCGTCAAAATATTTTCCAACACCAATTTTTGTATCTAACCGTTCAATACCAAGATAAATTGGCTCAGCAATACCCATGATCTTACAGGCGCATCTTGTTTCTTCTTTCCGCAGATTACCCAGTGAATCGCCTGCTGGAATTTTTGTAACTCTGGTGCCATCTTTACCATTGGTGGCAATAATGAGTTGCACATGATAGCCAAGCTCTTTATACTTGATGAGTACTTCAGCAATGGCGCTTTCGTCATCGGGGTGAGGAAAGATGGCGAGCAATGTTTTCTTTTCCGCAGGAGCATGATTGGAAGATAAAAGAAAGCAGCAGAATATCAGTAGTATATATTTCATGGCAGTTGTTTGATTTTTTGGTTTTTGATAGTCAACAGTTTCCCGTAAGTAAGCATTCGCCAAATCCATTCAAACGGACCATAATTAAAATGCTTCATCCACCATGTACTGTATACTATCTGTAAGATATAAACGCAAATGCCAATGGGGAAGTAAATACTGGGCCCAATATCACCACCTAAGCCAAACCCTATTCCATAGTATAAAATAATACCAATGATGGACTGCATTAAATAATTCGTAAGCGCCATTCTGCCAACCGGTGCAAGCAATTTCCATTTAGTGTTGCCTTCTTTCTTTATCCACTGCAAACAAATGGCAGAAACATAAGCCAGGCAAAGTGGCACAACACTCAAAGCATATAGAACGGTATCAATTAGCCCTTCTACTTTAGGAACCGATTTTTCATCGATATCAAAAAAGGCCGTTGCTATTCCTGTTGGAATACCAATGATCAAACCCCACTCACGCAACTTTTTGAATAGCGTAGCATGATCCTTCAAATTGATATACATCAATTTTCTTCCTGCATAAAAACCAAATAGAAACATACCCAACACTTTTGGTATGCGGTTGCTGTTTAACAGATCAGCATAACGATAAAAGAAACCGGGCTCCATCCATTTGCGCCAACGCACCCAGCTGTCTGTTGATGAATAAATGTATTGTGAAATGCTGTTACTGTCTTTCGGAAAATTATTTTTGACATCGATGAGAACTGCTTGCTCATAAAATACGCTGCCAGGGCTGAATTGAAAAATCACCCGCAGCACATCAATCAAGATGGGAGAAAGGATCAATGCAATTGCCCAAATAAGAATTGTTCGGTCTCTACAGTTTCTGAATATGGGTAACAGCATACCAACAATGCCATATAGGAGTAATATATCTCCTTCCCAAATGAATAGTAAATGACCGGCACCAATTATTGCTAATAATAAAAGACGACGATAAAATATTTTTAATGGATTTATTCCACATTGCTCATTGCGTAGAAGAATAACGGAGAAGCCTATACCAAACAACAATGAAAAAATGCTGTAAAATTTTCCATGAACAAAAGAAAGTTCTGCAAATCCAAGAATACCATCAACAGGCCATGTTGGCAATGCTTCTTTTTGCTGCAAGGTTAGAAATCCCCAACCAGTAAAGCCAAACAAATTGTCAAGTAAAACACCCAGCAATGCAAAGCCACGAAGACTATCTAAAATAGCAGACCGTTCGGTTAATTGAAGTGGTGAAGCAGTTGTTTGATTCATGTATGATTAGCTTTGGAAATATCCTTCCTTTTTCTAAATGTATAAGCTACCGATGGCCACCATATCATAATGATCTCTGCAATGATCAATGGCACAAACGAAAAGAAGTATTCATTCACCACTCTGCGAAAAGTTGGATCTGTTATTTCTCCAAATAAAAAATTGAGAGAAAACACATCATCAATTCTTACTGCTACTCTTACTGCTACAAATGCGATCACACATACATAACTCCTCATCATCATCTGCCTGTGTGTTTTCGTATTCCTTGTTTTAATGGCCCGCCATGCAAACCATGTGCTGAGCACAGCAAACACAGTGAGTAAAAAAAGTGAAATGCGACAAGGTACACAGGTGCTGATAAGTGAAAGCCGTCCGGCAGAAATACCAATCAAAGCTATTCCTGTCATATAAATTTTACCTGCCAGCCGATGAAACGAAAGGAACCTGTTGCGGATAAAAGGCCAGAACTGTGTAGGCCCTGATAACAGCGCCATACTTCCTCCAACCATATGCATCACCACCCAGAGTTGATTATTTAATAAAGTGTTGCCAAACATTCTGCTGCGATAGCCATAGAAATAGGCAATCACATTATCGAGAAAGAAATAAACAGAAAGAAGAATTATGAATGACCAGAAAGCAATTAAAACAAATGACCAGAGTATAGACATATGCAATTGGTTGGCCTTTGAATATACAGCAGATTTCTGGCAACTCAAAGCTCAACTAAAAACGCAAAAGGCTAAAGTAAATATTGAATAGAAGGAAGACTATAGAAAGAGGAAAAATATAAAAACAAAAAAGACCCGACAAATACGTCAGGGCTTAAAAAAAATATGGCAGCTACCTACTCTCCCGCATTGTAGTGCAGTACCATCGGCCATGAGGGGCTTAACTTCTCTGTTCGGTATGGGAAGAGGTGAACACCCTCGGCAAAACCACCATAAATTCTTAAATAATATAACATATTGGGCAAGTTGTAAAAGATAGAGGCAATTAAAAAAAA
>JANMOR010000746.1:0-3765 GCA_031369435.1 Chitinophagaceae bacterium | reverse complement strand
CTGAGTTTGCTATTCTCAATGCCAATTATATGAAAGCAAGACTGGAAAAAGATTTTGAAATTTTATATACCGATGAGCATGGCACCTGTGCACACGAATTTATTGTTGATCTTCGTCCGTTTAAAAACACTGCGGGCATTGAAGCCGAAGATGTAGCCAAACGCCTGATCGATTATGGCTTTCATGCCCCAACTATGAGCTTTCCTGTTGCAGGCACTATCATGATTGAACCAACAGAAAGTGAAGACAAAGCCGAACTCGATCGTTTTTGTGATGCCATGCTGAGTATTCGCCAGGAGATCAGGGATATTGAAGAAGGTAAAGCTGATAAAACCGACAACCCATTAAAGCAGGCACCACATACACAATTTGTTGTTACTGCTGATGAGTGGAACCATGCTTACAGCAGACAACAAGCTGCGTTTCCTTTATTTTATGTTACACAAAATAAATTCTGGCCAAGCGTTTCAAGAATCAACAATACACATGGCGACAGGAATTTAATTTGTACCTGCGAACCTGTAAGCAGTTATGCAGAAGAAGAAGTATAAGAGCTGTAGTGTATATTTTTAAAGTAACTGCAGTGGAATAATAGTAAGTTGATGAAAGGAAAATAGTAAATTCCCTTTTAAAGCTGAAAACATGTCTTCCTCCCGCCAACTTGCTGCCATCATGTTCACCGATATTGTCGGGTACACGGCAATGATGCAGCAAAATGAAGAGAAAGCTGTGGCGGTCATCAAACATTATAATGCTGCTCTTGAAAAATGGGTAACACATTTTAATGGCCAGGTGATAAATTATTATGGCGATGGCAGCCTTTGTATTTTCTCCAGCGCTACTGATGCAGTTAATTGTTCACTCGAAGTTCAAAAAGATTTGAAAACTGAGCCTCTTGTACCTCTTCGCATTGGGTTACATATAGGTGAAGTTTTTTTTGAAGATGAAAAAGCGTTGGGTAATGGAGTGAATGTAGCATCAAGAATTCAATCTCTTGGTCAGGAAAATACAATTCTTATTTCCGCCGAAATTCATGACAAAATAAAAAACAATGTTTCCATCAGTACCGTATCACTCGGCCAGTTTGATTTTAAGAATGTGGGTAGTGCAATGGAAGTATTTGCACTGACCAATGAAGGACTTTTTGTGCCGCAACGTAAAAAGATGACAGGTAAACTTAAGAAGAAGAATGGCAAAAGGAAAAATATACTGATTGGTCTTTCCCTTCTCATCTTTATAGCCGCAGTTTTCTTCATTCTTAAAAATTTTGTTTTTAAGAATGATACCTTAATTACGGACAAATCAATTGCAGTTTTACCATTTGTTGATATGAGTTCTGCCAAAGACCAGGAATATTTTTCTGATGGGTTGAGTGAAGAACTCTTAAACCTGCTTTCAAAAATACCTGAACTGAAAGTAATAGGCCGCACATCTTCCTTTTCATTCAAAGGAAAAAATGAAGACTTGCGTGTTATCGGTAAACAACTAAACGTAGCTCATATACTGGAAGGCAGTGTTCAAAAAGAAGGTAATAAGATTCGTGTTACGGCTCAATTGATCAGAACTACAGACGGTGTTCATTTATGGAGTGAAAAATATGACCGTGACTTAGAGGGTCTTTTTAAATTACAAGACGAAATTGCAGGCGCTGTTGTAAAACAATTAAAACTGAAACTTCTTAAATCTCCTTCCAACGGAACTGCTTCTACCAATGTTGAAGTTCATAATCTTATTCTGCAGGGCAATTATTTTTATGATAAACTGGATAAAGAAAACGTTTCCAAAGCACTTGATTTTTACTTTCAGGCGCTGGCACTTGATTCCCTCGATGCACGGGTTTGGAGTGTTATTGCAAGAACTTACTCAAGACAAGCATGGCAAAACTATATACCGCAGAATGAAGGTTATGAAAAAGCACGAATAAGTGCTGAAAAAGCCATTGCATTAAATGATAACCTGGCCGATGGCTATTCAGTGCTGGCGGGTGTTCAATATTATCATGATTTTGATTGGGGTAATGCGGAAATCACATTTCAGAAGGCCCTTAGTCTGGAGCCAAAAAATGTTCATGTGTTAAGTAGTTTAGGAGCTCTGGCCTTAACATTAGGTCACTGGGATGAAGCTTCTCAATATATGAAACAGGCGTTGGCATTAGATCCCTTAAAACCTCTTTTCTATAGTGATGAAGGTGCAATCTTCACTTATACCAATCGGTTTGAGAAAGCCATTGTATCCTACAAAAAGATATTAGAACTGAATCCACAGTTTCAGCGGGCACACATGTATCTCGGCAGAATTTATCTGTTGCAGGGTAAACCAGAAATGGCCCTTACCGAGATGCAGCAGGAATCAATGGAGGTTTTTAAGCAATTTGGTTTAGCCCTGGCATACCATGCATTAAGGCGCAGCAAAGAAGCAGACGCAGTGTTAACAAATTATATTGACACTTATCAAAATGACTGGCCCTATCTGATAGCCGAAATTTATGCCTTTCGTGGAGAAAAGAATAAAGCTTTTGAATGGCTTGAAAAAGCTTACCTGATAAAAGACAGTTGGCTTATATGGCTGAAGGGCGATCCTCTTTTGAAAAACTTAGAAGCTGATCCCCGTTATAAAACCTTTTTTAAAAAGATGAACCTGCCATAGATTAGAGCAGTTTTACGTGGGCTTCAATTTCTGCAACTGCAAAAGAATATAATTCATGATATCCTTCCGGCAACAATTGTTTTTTATAAATGCCTGAAAATTGAAATAAAAGCTGATTCATTTCAGCAGATGCAATTGAATTAAAAAGAAAATATAGGATCCCAACCCGCCAATCAAATTAATTACTTTTGATGTAACGATGTGCAAACAATTATTTACCTGCCTGCTGCTGTTGGCAGTTATTAAACTGCAGGCACAGCCATGCACACTTGCCGGACAAACACCCGTCACTGCGTTTGCCATTTGCTACAACGGTAGTTTTTTCCAATCTACACTTCCTGCATGCAGGAACAACAGTTTGTTTGTACCCGGGTGCACGAATCAAAACACCAACTATGGTGACAATAATCCAATCTATTATAAATTCACATGCCGTACAGCAGGGAGTTTTGCTTTTACCATTACACCCGTCAATGCAAATGATAATTTTGATTGGATGCTGTTTGATATTACCGGTCGTAACCCCAATGAAATTTTTACGGATAAAACATTAGTTGTAACAGGTAATTGGTCGGGCACTCCCGGCTATACCGGAGCAGGATCGGGTGGTGCAAATTTTATTCAGTGCCGTTCACTTCCGCAGGATGGAGTAAAACCAACCTTTAGTTCTATGCCGCAATTACAAACCGGGCATGATTATCTGTTGATGGTTGGCAATATGGATGACAGATCTACCGGCTATAGTCTTTCAGTGAATGGTGGAACTGCTGATATTACAAGTGATGCCAACCCGCAAATTAACAGCAATGCAGCATCCTGCGACAACAAACAGGTAACGATCCGTTTCAATAAAAAAATCAGGTGTAACAGCATTGCTGCTGATGGTTCTGATTTTATTTTAACTCCTGCCCTTGGTACTATTATCAAAGCCACGGCGAGTCAATGCAGCAGTGGTTTAGAAACCGATTCAATTATCATCACATTCGCCAATTCGTTGCCGGATGGTTCTTATATATTGTCAGTTAAAAATGGAATTGATGGGAATACATTATTGGATAAATGCGATAATGTTGTTCCTGCCAATACACAAATTCCTTTCAGTCTTTTTCCGTTTGCAAG
>JANMOR010000743.1:0-2425 GCA_031369435.1 Chitinophagaceae bacterium | reverse complement strand
ATTGTAACAGGGCAGAAGTGTTTTTTGCTTTTGCAGTAAAGCTGATAATATTTACCGGCAGTGTGGAAGAAGTAGACATGAAATAGAAAGTAGAAAACGAACTAATATCAGCCTGGATTGCATGTCCAAAATTACTTTGCGTATAACGCCCGGTAACGGTTTGTGAAGTTGGTGTGGCAACTAATGTATTTCCGCAACCATCATTGTTTTTAAAGATGCCAATGTCGGTAACAGATGTAACCGAACTGCCAGCAGTATTGATCATATCCTGTAGCTCTGTTGCTGTTAAGTAAAGACGCACACTTACATTGGTAGAAGGTTGGCTTTGTACACTAATTGTTACATTCCTGTTCAGGTACTTACTATTACCTGAAGTAGAACGAACAGGAGCACCACTCCTAACATAAAAGGATGATGTAACATTGCCAAGATCATTTCCATTCGCATTTACTTCAGCAACAATGTCTCCATTTGGTCCTGTAATTGGTACCCAGATATTATTATTCAGGTTAGCAGCATTTATTGTAACAGATGTGCCGGATACACAGTTGTTAAGTGTTCCTGCATCAATAGGGATAGTTGATGGGATGGTACTTGTTCCCCCAGAATGGTTATATCCTTTAAACGTGTATTTAATGATACAACCTGCACATGTGCTGCTTACAGGTGTTGTTGAAGTTGGGCCCGATGTACTTCCGCTTCTGTCAATAGCTCCGTAAATGGTCCAGCCATCCGGATCAAATGCCATATCACGAAAACGATTTTGTGTATTGAAGATAGCGGCTGTATCTGAACCAAGACCGATGGAATCAACATCCGTACCTGCAGCATTTGGTTTTATCCGCATCATGTATCCTCTTTTTAAAGAAGCCATGATGAGTGAATTTTTCCAACCGGGAATTTTTGTGTTAGTATATGCACCCATGCCAGATGGTGCAATAGATGGCCAACCGGAATTCGCTGGGTTGGTGGAATATAAGTTTAAAACAGTTCCCGATGTGCCCGCTGAACCATTTGGTGCATCAAAGAAAGAAAAAATAGGGGCTTTGAAATTTGAAATAACTAAGTTGGCTTCATCAGTAATAAGTGGTAAAGATGAAATCAAAGGGCTTCCGGAAAACTCATTACTCCAACCGTTAAAGCTGGCTGTTGCAGCTCTTGCGTTATTATAGTTTCCGTCTTTATAGCCAATGATCCTTGGATGACCATAATGTTTGTTTGGTTCCAATACGTTTACTTCATCATCACTAAAAGGTCCGTGAGATGAACCGAAGAGCATGTTATTTACATAAGCAAGACCTTGTACGTTCCTGTGCCCAATACTATATACAGCACTTTGTCCACTTACAGGAGCAATATTATTATAAGGGTTGTCATTTGGTATCCACTGATCTAACCCTGATTCATTATCAGTTTCAAGGTTAAAGCGAAGAATTTTTCCTTCATATGAATTGGTCATTTCAGACTTGATCGTTCTTTCTGCACTATAAAACTGTCCTGCGCCCATATCACCAACTGAATAAAATAAATAGTTTGTTCCACCAACTGGTGCAATCACCAAACGACCACTGTTATGATCATTACTTCCTGTAATGGTATCGCAAAGAGCAACAGGGTTTTCCAATGCTTTTGTAGTAGTGTTATAATCAAAGCGTACAACAAAGGTTGTAAACAAATCACCTTTTACTGCTTCACCATTACTTGGATTCGTTGCTGTAGTTCGAACACCACCTGCAGGACCTGCCCCAACAAAAGCCCGAACATATGCTACATAAACATAGTTTTTTGGATTAGATGCTGCTAAGAAATCCGGATGAATCGCAAAGCCCATCATTCCACCTTGAGGCCAGGGGCTTTGTGTACTTGTAAATGTTCTTCTGAATGAAGTGAAGCTTCCGGTATTGGAGAGATCCAGGATCACTCTCGATTGCCCGGTGCTTGGGCTCATTTTTCGAATCTTATAGGTTTTGTTTTCTGTCATCCATAAAGAGTCTTCCTGATCTTCATATGTAATTTCCCACGGGCTGTCTAATCCTGCAGCATTGTTTGCAAGAATGGTTTCCTGGAACACTTCTTTCATCCGTGTTGGGTTAGGTCCAGAGATTGTGGGAAGAGCAGTATATGAAACACAGATGCTGAACCTCCATTGACTGGCAGGGTTTGAACTGTTACTTGCCGCTGTTGTAAAAACACGGAAATAATATTCAGTCGACCCACTTAAACTATTAAGAGTTAAGCTTGTGCCACTGGCTGTTGTGGCTGCTGATGTGCCAAGTGTTGTTCCTGAAAAATTACCAGAAGCACAACTGCTGCCGGAAAATGCTTCAATATATGTATTGCCTTGAATTCCACTCCCGGGTACAGTTAAAGTAATTATTACACTCGAAATACCTGAAGGTGTAGTGAATCTGAACCACACATCTTT
>JANMOR010000728.1:0-1859 GCA_031369435.1 Chitinophagaceae bacterium | reverse complement strand
AAAGATGTTTCATTGCTTACAGAAGAATTGTCGTTGAAAGAAGGAATGTATGTACAAAAAGGGCAATCGGTTTTTGTGGTATATAATCCAGATTATGCATGGGCCTTATTGCAAATTTTCGGCAACAACCAGGGGCTTATTCAAAAAGGAAACACTGTAAGGGTTATTCCTGAAACCGCACCTGATAAGGATTTCATTGCAAGCATTGATTTTATTGAACCTTTTTACAGGAAAGAAAATAAAACCTTAACAGCAAGAGTTTATTTTTCCAATAATAAATTAAAGATTCCCATTGGCAGCCAGGTAAGAGCAGTTGTGTTCGGTATTTCAAAAAACGCCTATTGGTTACCCAAAGAAGCAGTGCTATCACTAGGCATGGAAAATATAGTCTTTCAAAAAATGGGTGGCGGGTTCCGTGCACGCAAAGTAAACACTGGCATTCTGAATAAAGATCATATCCAGATCATCAGCGGATTAACAGCAACAGATTCGGTTGCAGTGAATGCACAATATTTAATGGACAGCGAAAGCTTTATTAAAATAAAAAATTAATTATGCGCTATTTATTGATCATGCTGCTTTTGGTTTTTGTATTTACCGCCTGTAAAAACAAACAGGTAAAACAAACTGAGAGCGATACCTATTATACCTGCTCCATGGATCCGCAGGTAATAGAACAAAAGCCGGGCAAATGTCCTATTTGTAAAATGGCACTCACTCCTGTTAAAAAAATTACAGCAGAAAAGAAAGATGAAATACAATTGAGTGATCAGCAGATCCAGTTGGGTAATATACAAACCGATACGATCAGTACAGGAACCATTGGTGATGAACTGGTTTTAACTGCCAGTTTAAATTTTGACCAGATGAAAGCTTCCTCTGTGAGTTCAAGAGTAATGGGACGGGTGGAAAAATTATTTTACAAAAACGCAGGCGATTATGTAAAAAAAGGTTCTCCATTATATGAGTTGTACAGTGAAGAATTGAATAATGCCAAACAGGAATACATTCTTGCGTTGGAACGAAAGCAATCTTTTACTGAGCAAACCGCCATAGATTTTGATCAGTTGCTGCAAAGTGCAAAAAATAAACTATTGTTATGGGGCATGACTGAAACACAGATAAAGGAATTGGAACGAATAAAAAAAACATCAGCATTTACAACATTTTTCAGCACTGCATCGGGTTATATTACTTCTATGGAAATACGTGAGGGAGATTATGTAATGGAAGGAGGTACGATAGTTAAGCTTGCCGATCTCTCTACATTATGGGCTGAAGCTCAGGTGTACACATCTCAACTTGCAGCAATTGATGTAAACGGATCTGCAACCGTTCATTTACCCGATATGGATGGAAAAGAAATAAAAGGTAGAATTGAATTTGTAAATCCTGAAATAAATCCTGATACGAGAATTAATCTTATCAGGGTAACGATCCCCAACACAGGTAACCAGTTAAAGCCGGGTATGGCAGCTTATGTGGTTTTAAAAAGCCGGCAAAAGCAATCACTCAGTTTGCCCATTGATGCAGTGATCAGGGATGGCAAAGGTGCAACCGTGTGGATCAAAACAGGTGAACATTCGTTTACAAACAAAATGGTTACAGTTGGATTGGAAACAAACGACCGGATTGAAATTAAAACAGGACTCAATGCAGGCGATATAATTGTAATATCAGGGGCTTATTTGTTACACAGTGAATATATTTTCAAAAAAGGTGCCGACCCAATGGCCGGTATGAAAATGTAATTAACTTAAGGCCACTCATAATTCTGTAATCACTTTCCAGAATTATGTAACAAAAAAATGCACTTCGGTTTTACCTTTAAAGACAGGAATTTGACTCATTTTGTAAAT
>JANMOR010000408.1:0-3538 GCA_031369435.1 Chitinophagaceae bacterium | reverse complement strand
GTATTTGTTTTTCCATCAAACAACAAACGCCAGCCGTTCTTCTTTTCATAAGCCGTTAAACTGTTGGGAACAAAATTGGAAACATAAACATTAGGTGGAAAAGGAGTTGGTACCAACCCTGTTGTTTTGATGCGTACATTTTTAAAACATACTTTTTTTCCTGCATGATCAGGTGAACCAATACCGTGCACCTGCAAACCAATAAATCCTTTTGCATCAATGGTGTCAACAACATAAGCTGTGGCAATTCCATTTACCCATGTTTTCATTTCTTTACCGATGCATTCTATTTTATAATGATTGTACACTCCTTTTTTATAGGCGTTCTGTGCCTGTGCATTTAGCTGCATAGGGTACAGCCACTCTCTTCTTCCTTCATCATAGATGCCACCCGTCCATTTGCGTGGAGTTGGATCAATATCACATTGTCTTCCATACACTTTTCCTACACCATTAAACGCTGTTGGATCAAAATGACTGCGAGTTTGAATACCTGCATTGCCTTCTTCATCTTCTAACCAAATATCCGCTTCCAGTATAAAATCGTCATACTCTTTTTCAGTAACCAAAAATGTATTCCTTGAATTCATCACTGTGCGGCCAACGATCACTCCATTTTCAACAGTATACTCTGCAGTACCAGCTAAACGTTTCCAGCCAGTGAGATCTTTTCCATTAAAAAGATTTTGCCATCCACCGGTTTGTGTTTGTGCAAGCAATGAACCTGTAATAAAACAAGCAACGAAAACTAAAAAGCTTTTTGATCTCATAACTTCAATTACTATTAATTAAATGACACTGATAAATTTAGTTTTAAAATCAATAACACACCCATTTTTTCTTAACCCTGCTTTTGTGGAAAATAATAAATGGATTACCAATGCTGATTGCCAATTATATAACCAGGATAATCCCGGCTGGTATTGATTTTTTTTGCCACTGCAAATGCGGACGTTATATGGTATTTTTTTGGGAGATACCGATGATAGTCCTGATCGGTTTGGGGGAATAATTTGGATCATCAAACACAGTTTGATAATACGTGAAAAAGACCTGAAGATTATTTTATTGATAAAGCTTTATTTCGTGGCTCTTGACAATCCTACCAAAGATGATGAACAGATGGCTTGATGAATTTTTCATAAACTGCCTGTACCTGTTGCAATTGATCACTGTTAAGTGATGGTTCGTTTAGCGCCTCAAGATTTCTTAACACCTGTTCTGGTTTTGAAGCCCCGGGAATAACCGTGCTTACAGCATCAAAATCCAAAATCCATTTTAATGCCAATGCTGATAAGGTTTTACCGGCAGGAACGATTGACTTTAATTCTTCTGTTGCCTGCAAACCAGTTGTATAATCAATACCAGCGAATGTTTCACCTTTATCAAAAGCTTCACCATTGCGATTGAATTGCCGGTGATCACCGCTTTCAAATACAGTTTGCGTTGTATAATGACCCGATAACAATCCGCTTGCTAACGGCACACGAACAATTATGCCAATATTTTTCTTTTTTGCCTGTTCAAAAAATAATTCAGCAGGGCGCTGACGAAACATATTAAAGATGATTTGTACCGTTGTTACATTATCAAATTCAATTGCTTTTAAAGCTTCTTCCACTTTTTCTACACTAACACCCAGGTGCTGAATCTTTCCTTCCTTTTTCAAATCATCAAATAATCCAAAAATTTCCGGGCGGTAAAATACTTGTGTTGGCGGGCAATGCAACTGAATCAGGTCAATTGTTTCGAGTTGCAACCGCCGCAAACTGTCTTCTACATATTTGCGTAATATTGCTGGCTGATATCCTTCATTCAAATGTGGCTGAATCTGTCGTCCGCATTTTGTAGCAACAAATAATTTTTCTTTTCTTGATTTTAGAAACCGGCCAATTGCTTTTTCACTGTCACCATCACTGTATACATCAGCAGTATCAATAAAATTGACACCGTTATCTATTGCTGTGTGTAAAATCTTCTCTGCATTTTCATTATCAAACATGCTACCCCATTTACCACCAACCTGCCAGGTGCCAAGACTGATAAGTGATACACTGAATCCCGTTTTGCCTAATATTCTGGATTGCATAATTATTCCGGTTAACTTTTACAAATTTTTGCTAAGATACTGTTCCGGAATTATTATCCTTTATTCAATTCATTGATGACAATGCCGGTTTCTATAATTGTTCAGCCTTTTGTGTGGCACAGATTTATTAAATCTAACTCTTAAAATTATTTTTATCGATTTGGCAAACTACAATCCTGTTTATTTATCTTCATTATCCTTTTCCACAATTTTTACAAATGCACTTCGGTGGGGAGCAGGCATTCGTGAATCTTCACCTTTTACAGCCTTCCACACAATTTCACTAAAGATCAGATCGGGAATGGTATCTTCTTTTCTAAAATCAAAACTGTTACTTAAACGGGCACTTGCTGAATTGCGGGTATTTTTTTCCTTCAGATTAATATTTGCAGGCAGTGAAACAAATGGTTTTGTATCAGGTGTTGAAGTAAACGAACGCCACATAGGAGTAGCTGCGGCATCGTATTGACTCATTGGAGGCAACCCTAATATTAATTCCATTGTTCTTAACATAGAAGATGTTGAATACATCGTATGATCAACATAACCACGCTTTACAAATGGCCCGGCAACATAAGCGGTTGTACGATGTGCATCTACATGATCAGGGCCATTTTGTGCATCATCTTCAACTATAAATACTGCACACTCTTTCCATATAGGACTGTTTGATAAACATTCAATAAATAAACCAACCGCCAGATCATTATCTGCAACATGTGCAAATGGTGTGGGCCTTCCGGTTCTCAAACCTTCTGTATGATCATTTCCAAAACGAACTGTATTGAATTTAGGAACTGCATTCAACATAACTAATGAATCGAATTCTTTTTTCCATTGATAAAAACGTGCTGTATCACTTACGTTTAAATTATAACCGGCAAAGTAGGGACAAAAATGACCTACCAATGATGGGATATTTGCTTTGCCTCCATCTGCAAATTCACCGTATGTTCTGTAACTCACTCCGGCCCTTTTACAATAATCCCATATGAATCCTTTTTTTGGATTTGCTATAGCCCGGTTTCCTTCACCTGGGTAGGTGCCTCCCCTGCCGCCATAACTGGTAACCCAGTTTTTCTCGAGATAATCAGTTGCATTAGCAGAAGTACTCCAGTTATGGCCATCGGCACTTACTTCTCCATCAGCATAAAAATTATCAAGCAAAACAAATTCCTTTACCAGCTTATGTTGATTCGGCGTTATTTTTTCTCCAAATAAAACCAGGCTTGGATCACCGTTGCCTTCAGGTATATCGCCCAATACCTGATCGTAGGTTCTGTTTTCTTTGATTACATAAAACACATATTTAATGGGAGACTTATCTCCTACTTTCATTGGTATGGGGTTTCCTTTCTCACCTTGTGCATTCATTTCTTTATACTTTGTATTTCTTCGCCGTGATCCTCGTGATCCTCGTGATCGCGTTCGGTTGCGACCAGGTCTGGC
>JANMOR010000584.1:0-10000 GCA_031369435.1 Chitinophagaceae bacterium | reverse complement strand
TTGATAATTAAATTTATAATCCTTTGAGAATGATTTGCCATCAATACTATTAATATTTGCTGCAGCAATTGCGCCTAACCGAAAGAATCGCTCATGATCCTGCTCTGTCTTCTTTTTTTTCTGGGCTCCTGCACAAAGAGCAGTAAAAGAAAATAAGCTGATAAAGAAAGCTTTTGCAAGGATTGTTAGAGTATGCATATTACATAAACGATTGATTGCAGATTATGGTATAAAAATCCTGCCAGTTTTACCTGGTTGAAAAACAGTTCACATCTCTTTCACAGTACCCTGGATGGCTTTTCCTTATTTTTGACCCAATCTTTTAAATATGAAGTTTATCAGCAGTTTAGTGCTTTCTTTTATTTTGATTTCCTGCAATAATGATCCTGAAACAAGTGATGATAACCCTGTTTCAACAATACCGCCACCAGTACAACTCAGTTACAGCTTGCTAAATGTATATATGCACGACACCTCAGCCTACACGCAGGGTTTGCAATATGTAAATGGCTATTTATATGAGGGAACAGGGAACCCTGAACAGAAACCCGGTCGTTCAAAGTTGAGGAAGGTGGATTATGCAACCGGAAAAATTTTGAAAGAATATTCAATACCAGGATCAATTTTTGGAGAGGGTATAACCATTTTAGGAGATAAAA
Organism: Chitinophagaceae bacterium; assembly: GCA_031369435.1. Classification (GTDB taxonomy): domain Bacteria; phylum Bacteroidota; class Bacteroidia; order Chitinophagales; family Chitinophagaceae; genus Lacibacter. Next base: position 9,341 of record JANMOR010000584.1, on the reverse strand, counting down.
TTTATCAAATCACTTATCGAGAAAAAAAAGGCTTTGTATATACTCTTTCAGATTTTAAATTGATCCGTGAATTTTCCTTTAACACCGAAGGCTGGGGACTTACGAATGATGGAACAAACCTTATTATGAGCGATGGGAGCAGTAATATTTTTTATTGGGATCCTGCAACATTAAAAGAAATGAAAAGGTTAAGCATTCAAGATAACAATGGTTTAAAGAATAACATAAATGAATTGGAATTTATCAACGGTTACATCTATGCGAATGTTTATCAAACGGATGAAATATTAAAAATAGATCCTGCTACCGGTAATGTTGTTGGCCGAATTGATTTCTCCAATCTGAAAAAAATTTACCCGGAATTAAACAACCCCTCAGTTGATGTTCTGAACGGCATTGCATGGGACAGCAGCAGCAATCATTTATTCATTACAGGCAAGTACTGGCCCAAGTTGTTTGAAATAAAATTAAACTAAGTAAGCACCAATAATTTCTTCCCCCACCTGTTCCACATAAATATGTTCTTCGAGTGTTGTAGCTACAGATAGCCCCACATAATCGGGTTGAATGGGAAATGTTTTATGGGTTCGTTCAACCAATACCAGTGTTTGAATTTTCTTTGGCTGAAAATTTAAAAACGGTTTCAGTGCATATAACATGGTTTTACCACTATTTGCAACATCATCAATGAGCAGGATGGATTGATTATTAAAACCGATTTCCCTGTCGAAAAAAACTTCAACAGGATATTTTTTATCCAGTGTTATTTCAATCAGCTCCACATGTATATTACTGATGTCCATCACTTGTTGTGCCAGCAGTTTGGCTACCGTTAACCCGCTTTGCCGTATACCTGCAAAAAACATTTGTTGTTCGTTGTAATTGCGTTCGGCTATTTCAAAAGCAAGACGTTTTAATTTCCGGGCTGTTGTTTCTTTATCTAAAATGTATTTCTTTTCCATATTAAAAATCACTTTGAACGTGCAGTACAGGCTATGCAGTAAAGATGCAAATTATATAGCAATCATCCAACCTATTTTCTTTGCAATTCCTTTTATCTTATACCTTAAACAAGTATGCTATACCTACATTGTTAGTTCCTATCTTAGCAATACAAAAGAAATTGTATGCAGATTGTTCAGCAGGTTTTGTTTGCTATTTGCCTGGGTGCAGCCATTTGGTTCTTTAGTAAAAAGGTGAAAGAAATACGCCGTAATATTTTACTGGGTGTTGATGAAGATTTGACTGATAACCCAACTCAACGCTGGAAAAATATGCTGCTGCTGGCGTTCGGTCAGCAAAAAATGTTCAGGAACCCCATGGTAGCAATTCTGCATTTATTTGTATATGTTGGTTTTGTGATCATCAACATTGAAGTACTTGAAATAGTATTAGATGGGTTGTTAGGAACCCACCGTTTGTTTCTTCCATCACTTGGCAGCTTCTATACATTCCTGATCAACTCTTTTGAAATACTCGCTTTTCTTGTATTAGCTTCCTGCGTTATTTTTTTGATCCGCAGAAACATCATTCATTTAAAACGTTTCATCAGCAAAGACCTCAATGGCTGGCCACGCAGCGATGCGAATAATATTCTTATTACAGAAATTGTATTGATGAGTTTATTCTTACTGATGAACTCCACTGACAGAGCGTTACAATTAAATACAGCAGATCATTACCAGGAAACCGGCAACTTCGTTCTATCTGGTTTACTTGCTCCTGCTCTTACCGGCTTATCAAACTCAACACTTGTTGCTATTGAACGTAGTGCATGGTGGTTGCATATATTAGGCATTCTTGCTTTCTTAAATTATTTACCCTGGAGTAAACATCTGCATATATTACTGGCATTTCCTAATGCATGGTATGCAAGGTTAACCAAAACAGGTGTGATGGAAAATATGACTTCAGTTCAAAATGAAGTGATGTATATGATGCAGCCCGAACTTGCTCCTGCCAATGCTTCTGCAGTAGCTAAATTTGGCGCAAAGGATGTAATGGATCTGAGCTGGAAAAGTTTATTGGATGCATACAGTTGTACAGAATGCGGACGATGTTCTGCAGCATGTCCGGCCAATACAACAGGAAAATTATTGAGCCCCAGGAAAATTATGATGGATACCCGTGACCGTTTGGAAGAAGTGGGACGCAACATTAACGCCAACAAAACATTTGTTGATGATGGCAAGACTTTACTCAACAATTATATAACCGTTGAAGAGTTACGGGCATGCACCACCTGCAATGCATGTGTACAGGAATGCCCCGTGAGCATCAACCCTCTCAGCATTATATTAGAATTACGCCGCTCTTTAATTATGGAAGACAGTAACGCACCCGGCGAATGGAATGCAATGTTCAGCAATATTGAAAATAATTTTGCGCCCTGGAAATTGAGTCCTGATGAAAGAGATAAATGGGTTGAAGAAGTTTAGAGTTTGAAGTTTTTAGTTTGTAGTTACATGCGTTTGAATGTTTACTTAACTGCTCAACAACACATAGAAAATTGGTATTATTCAGCTTTCATATTCAATGAATATTTTTTTCTAACCCACCTGTTACTTCTTCAGGATGTTCTAATTGATGAACCGCATCTTTATGTTTGAAAATGCGGTAAATCTGAAATAACCCCGTAATTAAAAACACTCCGCCAATAATCCAGTTTAATAAATGTTGACTTGCATTTAACTGATCCACCAGCAACCTGCCTCCAAAAATAAATACACAGTTTCCAGTAAAAGTTCCAACAGCAATACCCAGTATATATGAGTTATAATTCCAAACACCTGGGTTCAGAATTTTTTTGGTAAACAGTACTGTACTCCATCCAAACCAAAAAGGAATTTGTACAGGATTGATGAGGCTCATTGTAAAACCTAATAAGCCACGATGCATGGTATTGGATAAAAGTATATTACCTTCTTCAGCTGAGGGGTTTGCTGCTGACCAAAAGCTGGAAGCAGCTAATGCAAGTACAATAACTACCGTCATCCACTCCAAAGCCTTTAATAATTTTTCCTGTTTACGCACCCAATCCATAGCCACAAGTGACAGGCGTACATAAATAATTTCTGCTGAAAGTGAACCGAGTGAAAACCAAAGTGCAGGTGATATGCCATCAATAATACCAATTTGCATGGCAGCAATATTGAGAGTTCCCAGAGGCAGGGAGCCTAAAAAACTGATGATAAAGCCCCACATTAAAATTTTTAGTACCTGCGGCATAAAACAAATATAAAGGCTTGCAGTAAAAAAGAAAGATTATAATTTTTTGGCCATTGCATCCAATTTCTGTACAAGCAATTTATTCATCCTGAACATTTCCTGTCCTTCTTTCAAACTCATGTACGTATGACCCTTTGCATGATTTTGTTTGCTGATTCTATAAAGGATGATCCAATGTTTCACAATTTCTTTCCAGGCAAAAAAGATAGAATGTTTTGGGTCATACATATGTGTGGGATCACTTCCAGCGCCATTGAGTTCAATGATATGAAAATTTGTACCGTTCCTTAAATCATCCCAGTTATCATACATGATATCAAGACGGCCGAAATAAAATCCATTGATCTGTTTACAAACTGCATCAATAGATTTTATCAGTTCTTCATCTGTTTTATTTGTCCAGTCTAAAAATTTTGAACCTCTTGCATGATTGCCATAAGGAGCAAGGATTAATTCTTCTCCCTTTGCCAAAATTTTTTGTAACCCTGCTCCATGCATTTGATGCAGCTCATTCATTTGTAAAATATATCTTGGCTGTTGACAAATAAGCAAGTATAAGGTTGAAACGCCATCACCCGTTACTTTCATGGGTTCTTTTGCAACAATCCCTGTTATGGTTCCGTGCCCGGCATCGGGATAACGATAATAAAAAATACCCACTTCTTTTTGATAGGGTGATAGCTGCTGTACTAAAAAATCAACAGTGGAAACTTCTGCATAATGTTTTAATTCATCTGCATTTACAATCTTCTTTACAGCCTTGCCCTGCATACCAATGGAAGGCTTTGCAATTAATGGATAAACAAATTGATGCTGATTCATTTGCTGCTCAATGATATAAAATGGAGTAGCGGCTTTTACAAAAAAGAAAGCAGGATAATAGTGTGATGGAATGAGTGGATAAATGTCCTGTTTCATCTCCATCAAAAATCCCCCATTTGCAATGCCGGGATTTGACGCACTGAAAAAATATTTAAACCCTGCTTTTATTACAAGCCATGCATAATAAGGATAAAGAATTCCGTAAATGGTATCAAAACTCCAGTACTCCCAGTTAAACAGCCGAATAAAAAAAGGGTGATGAGTAAAAAATTTACGCAGATTCATGAAGTTTAGTTACCGGAATTGTATGATCTGTTTCCTGTACAAACGTTTCATTTGAAAGCAGATCATAATAATACAGTTTTGAAATTTGATGTTGCTGCTGCAGGGAACAGATACTAACGGTTAAATACTCATTGTTTCTGTTCATGAGTATATCATTGGTTTGATCGCCATCGCCTGCAAACCGGTGAAAGTTAAGAATATTATTTTCATTGAACACTTCATGATTTTTGATAAAGGTTTTAAACCAGCTTTCTCTTTTTTTAATGACTTCATCTGCATATAACGTAACTGACGACCAGATAGCAGGCTGTTGAGCATTAAACTCAGTGATTGCTTTTTCATGACCATCCCATCTTGCTTCAATGAGGTATTGATGATCACGGATGACTAAAGTAAAAGGCTCGATCTTATGGAGATGAATTTGTTCAAATGCTGATATGGGATGCGGATGATCAAATATATCCAGGAAAATAAGTCCCCTGCTTTTGCGATAAGGAGGATTGTACCGGTGATTGATGAAACCCCCGTTGAGTAAGACCATGGCATTTCCATTTTCATGCAAGGCCATCCAGGTGCCACCTGCATTTCCATCTTTGGGGAATAAAATATTTCCTGATGCAAACGGAAGCCATTGAGGAGGTAATGCACGAAGTCTTGCCTGTTTTTCATCCCTGTTTGAAGTAAGGAAAAAAGAATTGCCTTGCGGAATATAAGTTACTGTGCACATTGTTTTTTATGTAGGATAGTGGATGTTGCAACGCCAAAGTTTTCTGCGAGATGATCGGCTGAAAATTCTTTTAATCCAACCCTGATCAAGGCCATATGATGAACCGAATGTTCAAGATTATACATCAGCTCACGGTAATAATTGGTTGGCAGGATCATTACTGATGAATCAGTATCACTATAATATGATTCAAGCTTCATTTCTTTATTAGTACGTTCAATGCCTGCAAATAATTCAACCAGCAATTGCTTTGCCATTTCTTTGTTGGTTTCTATAGCGGGGTCTCTTTTCCGGTGATCATAACAAACCACTCCTGCATCATACCCCTTGAGCAGGCATTGATACAACTCTATGATATGCCGCATATGTTGCCCAACAGTTGCTCCGGATAAATGACTTGAAACGGTGGTGTACTGTTGGTTGGTCAATTGATCTAATGCCTCAGCTAACTGTACAAAAGAATCTTTAATCGCTTTTATTAATTCCATATTGCAGTGTTCTTTAAAATTAATTTTTTTTAGTTAAAACATCCAGTTTTACTTTCAGTTCATTAGAAATGGTATTTTTTCCACCAATATCAAAATCTCTTCGCTTTATTTTAAATTCAGCTTTGAAACGGTATGCGTTGGCTTCAGGACTAACTGTAAAAGGAAAACTGATGTCCTGCATTTTATTTTTGATGGTCAATGTTGCAAACAAAACATAATAGCCCGGAGTGGTTGATTTTGCGACTTTGGCTGAAACAAGTTTGATGAGAGGGTATTGTTGAACATTGAAATAATCTTCACCTTTCAGGTGTTTATCTCTTGTATCATTGTCAGTATCTATGCTGGTTGAATTGATTGAAATCTGAAAGGAAGAAGCCGAAATGTTTTTTTCATCAAAAACAATCGAACCCTGTAATCCTTTAAACATTCCGTTCACATCGAAGCCCAGGTTACTAATTAAAAACTTTACTGATGATGCCTGATCAACAGGAGTATAAATCTGAGCAACAGCTGTTTGCGAATACCAGTGTGCAAAAAAAAATACTATATACTTTACAACATTCATTTACTTTAATTTATAAGTAATACCCAATGAAAAAGCAACTACCTTGTTCCTGAACCGATCGTTAGGTTCAGGTTGTTGTTGTATGTTGATGCTTGTTGTGTATTCTGTAAATAAAAATTGAAACCCTGCCTTTACTCCTATTGTTTTATGAACCCTGTATAAAAAGAACAATTCAGAATTAAGTGTTCCCCTGTCGTTATCACTTACCAATAAAGCATTAAATGGTGTGGGCGATGCATTGAATGTAATGTTTGAAGAACTGTTGCTGCTGAAGAATTGCGGAGTTACTGTTTTTCCAAATGAAAATCCAACAGCATCAATATTAAATCCTGCGTAAAACTTCTTTGTAATATTATACCCAAGGTTAAGAGAAAGATTCAAGGCATTTGTTTGAGAAGAACTGACCAATATTGAATCGATGTTTTCCTTGATATTTTCAATAAAGAAAACTGTTGGACCGGTTTTACCCGATGTGAGTTTGGCTGGTGCAGTTATAAAATATTTATCCTTGCCGAAGTAAGATGTAAACCTTACCCCCAGCCCTGCTTCAAACTTTTTCTTTTTCCAAAGCTTCCGGTTATATACATATGCAAAAGCTGCAGTCCCCTGTTTATTACCTGCCGAACCTGTAAGATCAAGCCAGGATGTGTACTTTTTTGATTCGCTTTGTGCCGACACATTCGTCATACCAATAAATACGCAAACGAATAACATGAAGATTTTTATTTTCATTGCTTCTGGAGTAAAAATTTTGATACAATATTTCTGAGTTGGCCCTGGTACACATATAAGAGAATGGCACTGCAGATAAAAACAATCAATGCATACACAAAGAGCTGCCCGCCATCACTTTTTATTTCAATACCCAGTTTTGTTATGTGAAAAAATAAAGCGCCGCTCATTAAACCAAGAGCAAGCAATGCTCCAAATGCAGTTGTACGTGGCCATAAAATAAGGATTGATGCAATCAATTCAAATACACCTGTTCCAATACGCCCCCATGGCTCCATACCCAATGTGCTGAAAATAAAAACAGATTCTTCGTTTCCTGTAAACTTGAAAAAAAGTGTTTGCAGCATAATTACAGCAGCTGTTAAACGGAGTATCCAAAGTAACAGGTTCAAAGGTTTACTGACAGACATGGTGATACAATTTGAAATGATGATTGTTATAATTTTTTTATCTGCGGCCACTTTGCATTGGCTGAATCAATAAAAACAGTTCTGTTTTTATCCCAGGTTTCTTTCACTTTGAGGTTATAATTGAAATACAATTTACTGTTCAGGATCACCCAGGTATCTGGCTGTGTGGGTGCTTTATAGCCACGTGAAGTTCCGTAAGCACAATATCCTCCATAAGCAGGTTCATATTTTTCGGGTGACCGTTTAAAACTATCGAGGTGTTGCTCTGTTGAAAACAACCATAGAGCATCTTTCCATTTAAAAGAAAATGCTTCGCTGCCTTTTAGTGTTTTTGATTCAGTATAAAACGATACTACATCATATCCGTTCAACGCAATTCCTGAAGGAGAATAAATTTCCGGTTTCTGAGCAAGACTGAAAAATGAAATAAGGAGTATGAGTCCTGTTGTAATAAATTGTTTCATGTTGTTTACTTATAAATTTTTAACCAGTTTATATCGGCCTTTGGTTTAAGATTGGTTTCATCTTTATTCCAGGATTTCAGCGTATTGTTGAATAACCTATTATAGAACAGGTACAGCTTTCCGTTAATGATCTTAAACGTTTCAGGGTCTATTTCAACTTTTTCTCCGGTTGCTCCCATAGCATAGGCACACCAGCCGCCGTATTGCGGTTCATAAAATGAAGGATTTTTTTTAAACTCTTCTTTATGAGCTGCATTGGCAAACTGATATTTTATGCCCTGGTAATAAACACTGTTTGAACTGTTGCCCTTTACTGCCTTGCCTGAAGTGAAATAGGCTACTGCATCGTAACCCTGTATAGCAATACCATTTTGAAGATTAAAACCTGTCTGCCTTTTTTGATCTTGTGCAAAAGCATTAACTGAAATCAAAACTGCTGAGATGATTGTAATTAAAATACCTGCTCTTTTTTTCATATGCTTATTTAAAAAACAAAGCTATGATCACAGAGCATGCCTGATTGTCGGCTAACGGACAGCAAGGCTATTTTGCAGACTTTTAACAGAGGGGATTTTTATTACCTGCCGGGTTACATTAATGAATCCAGCAGTTTCCAATTCATTGAGCATGCTGGTAACTGTTTGCCTGCTGCTGCCTATCAATTGAGCAATATCTTCATGTGTAAAAAAATTCTGAATAGTGTATTGATCGCCATCTTCAGTTTTACCTTCTTCTTTTGCCAGCAAAAGAAGAAAATTAACAAGCCTGGTTTTTACATCTTTATTTAAAAGATTCACCAACCGGTTTTGAAACTTGTGGAGTTTTTGCCCTACCTGTTTACTGAAATGAAAAGCTATCTCCGGTTTTTTTTTCAACAGTTTTTCAAAATCATCAATATTGAAAGCACAAAGTGAAACATCAGTTTTATAAGCCAGGGCAAATTCACCATTCAGGTTATTACGTTCCAGTGAAAACTGTCCAAACACTTCACCTTCCCTGATGATTTCTTTAACGATTTCTTTTCCCTCTTCATCAATATACCCAATCTTGATAGTACCACCTTTGAGAAAATATAGCTTATTGTGACAGGCTGAATCAAAATAAACATAATCACCCTTCTGCGCTTCAATAAAATGATGTACAAGGTTCAACTCCTCATACTCTTCATCAGAAATATGGGAGAACAAATCATAATTGCGGATAAGCAGAAAAGTTTGATCGGTAGTCATCATTTACAACTATAAAATTAATCATATTCCTGCAGCAACTTAAAATGCTTTTGCGATTGTTTTAAAAACCGATACCCTTTTTGAAAGCTCCAGTAAGGATATCCGTTGATGTTGTTAAACTTACTTATTTCGTACAACGCTTTCCAGTGTTTTAAGATTTCCCTGTAAGCATCTGTCAATTTCATATTACAATCATATATATGATTTGGTTCAGCACCACAACCGTTATACTCCAGTATCATAAAATTCTTTCCGGCCTTCAAATCTTTTATGCTGGTTGTTTTAATATCGTAACGTCCGTAGTAAAAATGTTTGGAGTAATGACTTAATGCATCAAAAACATGATGAAGCTGTTCATCAATTTCCTCATGGAGGTTGGTAAACTGAGCTC
>JANMOR010000572.1:0-2564 GCA_031369435.1 Chitinophagaceae bacterium | reverse complement strand
AAGGATTGGACAAGTGTTTCATCCCGACCAAAGCGTCGGGGCAAAAAGTGACAAAAGACTTCACAAGCAAAGCGCAGTGATCAAAAAACAAAAAGCCCCGTTATAAAACGGGGCTCCCACATTGGCTTAGTCATCCGGCTTTCGCTTCTTCCCGAAAATCCGCTTCAATACATAACTCACACTTACACTTACTACAGCTCCCACTGCTGCAAGAACTGCAGTCTTCAGCAAATCACTTGTATGTATTTGTGAAAGGATAATCGTCAGCGTTCCGCCGGCCGTGCCTGTTTTTAAAAAGTACGAGTCTTGCATAGGAAAAATTAATTCCGCTCGTTCTTAACAGCTGTCTGGCTAACACTGCCTGCAACAGCTCCGGCTACTGCCAAATATCCAGCTACCTGAATCAACACATCGGGTAAGGCAACTGGTGCTGCAAGAATCGCAGTACTAACAGCCGCCAGTGCTAAACCAGCATTCCTTACTTTTTTGAAAAAGCGTGGAGTGGATCGTTTTGCACGTTTGATAATTGTCGACATAAGTCTGAAATGAATAGATGAAAAAATGGGTAACGAGTCGTTGGCATAAAGTCATGATCAAAAAAATTTCACTGTTTGCTTAGGAATAACTGGTATGGTAGTTCATCTTCGAACGACCTTCTTTTCATATGAAAAATTGTTCCATCAAAGAGTGAAAGAAATAAAATCAAAATGCTTCATGCTGTATTACTCCCTCTCTTTCAGGAGAGGGTCGGGGTGAGGTTAACTACCACTCACCTTCACCAATGCCAGCGCATTAAACGCTCCGTTTTTCAACGAATACTGGTTACTATTTACCTCCTGGTAAAACTCAATACCCAAAACAAGAAACAAAGGCTTCGTACTGTTGGCAGTAACCTGGTGACTCAGGTTCCACATAGCAGTTGCACCCGCATTCCATGGAAGGGTAACACCACTACTCGCATCCACTACAAAGCTCTTGTTTTCAAAATCAATTTCCACACCTGCAGAAACCAATTTGAAATGCGTTGCACCACTTGGTGCAGCTACCATGTTCAGCGGAACAAACGAAGGGATGGTGATACTCAGCTCGCCTGCTACACGATTGATGTTGCTGGTAAATGGCGCATAAAGTGATGTGCCAAGTTTGCTGTTCGCATTGAATTCAAACCCTTCCAGCAGTTCTGCTTCACCATCAATCACGTTCCGCATCCCACGTTCATTCACTGCATCTGCCTGGATCACCTTCATCATTTCTTTTGTCAAACGTGAAATCATCCGGCTGTCAGAAGTGTTAAGAAGTAAGGAACGCAGGGCTGTACGTAACAGCTTTCCTGCCACACCTGCCCGACCAAATTCTGCACCGTTCTCACGGGTACGGGCAAACGCAGGATCATTGGCAATGCGCTCAGCGGTTAAGCTGCCCTTTTCCCTTGCCAGGTAACCATCCTTGCTTTTGTAAAATGTAATATTACCGATCGTCCCTTTTAAGGGAATAATACCTTTTTGTTGTGCCATCGGTTTAATGTTTAATCAATAAAATCGAAATGTTTCACCGGCACATTCCGTTTAAGCCGTTCTGCACAATGCGAAGCTTCAGCATTGCGTAAAAGAAAAATTGCAATTGCACAACAAGATTACAATCCATAAACGTGGAGTTAAAATCAAACGGCCAATTGAGCCATTTTTGCCATCAATAGAACAATAGGCCATACAGGTATATTTATTCCGCTTTGGTATTACTCCCAGTCAAAGGCATGGCAAAGTCATAGATGATGCATCAAAAAGCTATTTCCAGTTGAGGTTTGCCATGAAGTAGTCATGAACAGAAAACTGAAAGGCTAAGTATAAACAGTTAAACAGCATAGGTATTTAATTAAAGAGTGTAGTAGATAAATCAGTAATAACAGTACGATATACTATAAATTAAAATAAATGATTCAATTAGATTCGTTGCAGAATTCAATTTTAAAACCAATATCCAACTTCAATGCTCATGAAAACCCTCATTACAATTGCCCTGTGTTTGTGTGTTATTAATATACATGCACAAATAGGGATTGGCACTACTTCTCCCAACTCTACATTAGATATCAGAGGGTCGCTCTCTTTAAATTACCGTTCTTTTACTTCATCAACAACCGCAGCATCCACCGACAATAATTTAATTTATACCGGTACCACTGCAGCAACGGTAACATTGCCCGATGCAGGCACCTGTGCAGGAAGAGTCTATGCAATTAAGAACGGAAGTACAACGAACCCACTTCCTGTAGTAACACTTGCAACCACTTCATCCCAAACCATTGATGGCAGCAGTTCATGGTTGCTGAATGATTCAAAAGAAATTATTACGGTCATCAGTGATGGAAGTAATTGGAATATCATCAGCTCCGGCACTCAAAAAACAAGAAACAACCTGGTAATTGTGCAATCAGCAGCTGATTTACCCCTTCCGGTTTCTGGTGTAATTACTCTGGCTGCGGGCACTACCTATGAGGTAAATGGCACAATTATTTTAACCAGCAAAATCAATCTCAATGGTTGTTACCTCGTTGGGATGGATGC
>JANMOR010000547.1:0-4537 GCA_031369435.1 Chitinophagaceae bacterium | reverse complement strand
AATGGTGATTGGAAGTTGGGATAACGATGCGAATAAATTTTATCTGTTACAGGATTATCATCAGTATCAAATACAGTTGGTGCATTTACATTATCCCAATAGATTTCAACTTTTGTTAAGGCACCAAAATCAACAGTTGATTTTTCCTGGATCTGTACATCCTGGTTGCTGCATAAACCATTTGTTGGCAACAATAAAAAATTAGCATTGGGAATAGATCCGTTAACAGTAAATGGAATATTGCTGACTGAATCTTTACAACCATCTTTTGATGTAACAATTAACGACAGGAAATAGTTATCAGCTTTATTAAATTTAATCGACGGGTTTTTATTGGTACTTGTTGCAGGAATTGGTCCCGGTGCAATGGGCGGCATACTTGTATTGAAGTTCCACAGGTATGTCATCAACGATTCACTGTTATCTGCAATTCTTGTTGTATCAAAAAAGAATGCATTTGCATCACTCAAACAAACTTCAGGTAATACATAGCCAACTTTCGGCAATGGATTAATACGAACTGTTTTAAATAATGTATCGCTGCGGCAACCCTTGCTGCTTTCAACCAACAGTTTAACTACTTTATTTCCCCAGTTGGTATAAGTATGAGTGATGGGGTTATTATTATTTGCATTGATAATTGTTCCATCGCCTAAATTCCAGTACCAGCGTACTAGTGAGCCCGCATTCGGTATGGAGTTATCGGTAATTGTTACCTGATTTTTTTCACATAAAGGTGAACTGAGTGTATTATCAGCAGTTGGCCATGGATTTACAACCAATGTTTTGGTAATGGTATCACTTACACAGTTCTGAGTTGTAAACACCCATAGCGTTGCTGTGTATGTTCCCGGCGTTGCGAAATTCTTAACCGGATTTTTTACAGTTGAAGTTGAACCGTCACTGAACCTCCACTCCCATCTGTTTATAGGATGCGTAAATCCATTTGAAGCATCAGTAAATGTTACAGGTGTTTGCCAGCATACTTCTGTGGGTATAGTAAAATCAGCTTTGGGTTGCGGATAAATATTCGCCTGCACTTTTGTAATTGAATCAATACATCCATAGTTGGATGTAATTTTTAATTTAATACTGAATGGCCCGACAGCTGAATATTTATGTGAAGGACTTACGATTGTTGAAGTGTTTAACGGACCGCTTGCAGGGTCTCCAAAATTCCATGAGTTAATAAACAATGCCTGCGATCCATCAGCGATAGTTGCTGTATTTGTAAAGTTTACAATACCATCTGGCAAACAGGCTGCACTCATGGTGAAATTTGGTACTGGGTTGGGACGTATAGTTATAGGCAGTGTAAACAATGGACTTAAACATCCCGTATTGGTTCGAACCTGTAAGGTTGGATTATAACTGATCGTTGAAGGATAAGTTGCAGATACATTTGCATTGGTGCCATTATTAATCGGTGCACCAACTCCAAGGTTCCAGTTCCAGTTGACAATACTTCCAAATCCTCCTGCCAATAAAGAAGAATCACTAAACGTAATAAGCTTACCCTGGCAAGGTGCTGCAACAAAACCAAATTTTGCAACAGGAGTTTTTGTTACAGTAATTGTTTTTACAGTTGTATCACTTAAACAACCAATATCAGTTAATACAGCATAACGGATAGTATAAGTACCGGGAGTTAAATAAACTTTAGTTGGGTTATTGGTGTAGGCAAATGTACCATCACCAAAATCCCAGAAATGTTTTGTGATCGGTCGGCCACCGGTTGTGTTATTGGTTGTGATTGGAATAATGGAATCGGTACATCCGGTTGAAGTCCATGCAAAGTCGGCGGTTGGTGGTGCAAATACCTGAAGATTAAAACTGATGATTTGCTCTCCGGTACAACCATCTGGTGTGGGATTATTCACTGTTACTACAACAGGGTAAATTCCAACTGTATTATATATATATGGTGTAGGTAGCCTGAAAATATAAAGTGTTTTACCATTTAATACAAAAGTAGAATCGGGAACAGGTGCATTGTTGATAACGTCAGGATAATTAGTAATCACCCATTTGATGCTTAATGGAACATATGGTAATGTAATAGAGAGGTTAAACGGAGAACTCTTACATGCCAGCGGACTGTTAACTGTTGCGTTTGTGTTTTGAATAGAAACATATTGAAACAAATCAATAACGTTTGTTCCTGCATTATATCCATACGATTCAGCATTTCCAAAACCATATGCAATGGCATTAAAACCAGAATCGGATTGTATAGAAAAAACACCAGAGCTTGGTAATGGCTGTTTTAAATAGGAATAATTGGCGTCTCTCGGATGAACTGTAAAAGCATTATTTGGTATTGTTGCACCGGTTCCATCTTTTAATTGAAAAGAACTGATTCCTGTTCCTCCATTGGGAATAATGACATTAAAATAGTGATTAAGAATTCCAAAATTCGGAGTAGCATTCCAAAGTACTTTATTAATATTTTGTTCAACGGGGCTTAAATAAATAACCTCAGGATCCCCTGGTTGTGCTCCATTTCCACAAGCTCCCTGTGAAGTAAAATACTGTGCTACAATAATTGATTTATCGGCCTCGATCAATTGAGGTTGATTCGTGATAGGCAAATCATAATAAAAACTATTTATTAATGGAACTCCTACCGGCCCGCCATTAACCGTTACAACAGCCGTTGGATCTGAAACACAAATTCTGTAAAAATTATTGGCCTGATTACCTGCTGCTGTAGCTGTCAGGTATTTCTTTCCCCATGCATTTTTAGGGAATGCCTGCGACATATAATTGTCAGAAGAAGATGAATTGCCGTTACAGGTAATGCTGATTCTTCCGCTGCCGGAAAAAACAGCAATCTTTTTACAACCAGCTCCCGTATTAATAGATTTTATAAGAGTCCCTGTAAGATCTACTCCAAAATTACCTGCATACTGCCCCATGATATTAAAAACCTGTCCCTGGGTAAGTGTAACTGTGAAAGGAACACCAGCTGGTTTGGTTAATGTTGCAGCGCTTGGTGTTATTTCTACAGTTGTTGTTCCCGTATCAGCAGCAATAACATAGGCCCAGCAATTTGCATTAGCAGTATTTGACCGGTTAGTATAATTAATAGAATAATATTCACGCCCTAAAGTGTTTGTTGGAAATAAAATAGATGCGCCTGAAACACTTGCATTGTAAATATGTGCATAGGCAACAATTGGTTGATTGCTGGTAATATGTATTCCTTTATTTTCCCCTACTGTACTTTCTGTGAGCAAACGGGCATCCTGGGGAACCCCTTTTGGTATGGGGTTAGAAGTAAAAACTGTATTTGCAGGAATATTGTACGTTGCTGAATAACCAATTCCGGGAATAGAAACCGTTACACTCGCTGCGGCTTCAGTTGCAAAGTACAGAACCATATCCTGTGAATTGCCGGTAGTCATTACCTGGTGGTAACCATATGCCACCCAAAAGTCCTTTCCCTTATTGGAAAAATCCTGTGAAAAAGAGTACGAATAAACCAGCATGAAAGCCGGCAAAAGGATCAAAAACTTTCTCATTACGTAAGCTTGGTGTGTAAGGCTTACAAGTTAAGTGTTTTCTTTTATTTCCTGTAATGGTTATATACATTATCTAAAAAAGTTAATTGATTGTAGATAACCTGTAGCCTGAGGTCCTTCACAAAACAGCAAATCAAGAATACTGAGGTTAGAAATAAACCCGTACCGATCGTTAAAAACCTGCTGGTAAAAGGGGAAATGGAGCTGCTTTTCTTCCTTTCGAATACCAGTTGGATTGTAAGAACTGTCTTCCAAATTCAATTTGTTTTCAGCCAGAATGTCAAGTTTTAAATTCAATTTATTTAAGGCCCAAAACATTGTTTTCAGGTTCAGATCTAAAAGAAATTTTTCCCTGTTTTGAAACAGAGTTTCCAACTCATTAGCATATTCTTCAAACCAGGGCGATTTACGATAGGCGCTGTTGATTCCCCGCCAATGAATCTTCTGCCAGGGATCAGAGTAAGAAATCTGAACATCTTTGAATTTTTGCTTTTTATCACGTCCCCCTACTAAAGGAATGCTGAGGAGGAGGGGACCATTAGCGCCAATCAATTGGGTACGGTTTGGGTGAAGTGCTTTTTGATAGGCTACATCTGGTAAAAAACACACATTTGTTTGATTGATTAAAGTTGAAAATAATTCAATACTCCCAAAATACTGTAAATCAATAATATGAAACTTATTATTACTCATTATTTTTTCTAAATCAACCATCTCTTAAATAGTTGTGCTTTAATCAATTTTTGCATCAAATAATCTTGCCTATAATTAATATTTAAACACAGTTAATTAGCTGTATAGCAATTTATAATGATCATTTTTTAAAACTACAAATTGTTGTATGATTTTTCCCCTTTATTTTGTTGAAAGAAGCTAATTATTTTAGTGCAAATTTAAGGTTTGCAATTTTGATTAAGGATGAAATCTCGTTTCATTATCCTATTTTGCGGTTGATGAAAACAAGTTTATTTAATCTCTTTTTGGGGATGCTCCTACTGAGTGTTGCCGCAGTT
>JANMOR010000501.1:0-2098 GCA_031369435.1 Chitinophagaceae bacterium | reverse complement strand
AAAAGTGACGGTGCCGCTTGGCGTGCCTGAGCCCGGAGCTTTGACAGTCACAGTCGCAGTAAAGGTCACAGACTGGCCTAAATTAGATGGGTTGAGAGATGAGACGATACTGGTTTTTTCTGCAACTCATACCTATTGTTGGCTGGTTTATCTCTATTGCTATCTTAATTGAGTTTGTGAAAGTATTCGGCAAGTTTAAATTCTGGGAACATGCTTTAACGGTGCTGGCTTCTTTCTTTTATTTCATTTATATCGGTTTTAATAAAACAGATAAATATATAGGAGTTGAAGCTTCAAAAGCTCATCAAAAATCTACTGTAAGGGAATGGATTGATGCTGCCATCTTTGCCATTGTTGCAGCAGGTCTTATCCGTATGTTTTTATTCGAAGCCTATGTTATTCCAACGCCTTCAATGGAAAAATCTTTACTGGTAAATGATTTTTTGTTTGTAAGTAAAACGGCCTATGGCTCAAGAGTTCCAAATACACCTTTAGCATTTCCATTAGTACATCATACATTACCTATCACTAAAACAAAATCATATCTAGATATCATCAATCTCAAATACAGGAGATGGTTTGCAACTCCTGTAAAAAGAAATGATGTAATGGTATTTAACCTGCCCGTGGGAGATACCGTTATTAATGATGAAGAACAGTGGGGTTCTAAACGAACTTATTATGATGCGTTAAGAAAATACAAAGGGAACAGAAATTATGTGTGGGATACATACGGCGACATCATTATTACCAGGCCTGTTGACAAGAGAGAAAATTTTATTAAACGTTGTGTGGGTATTGCAGGCGATACACTTGAAATAAAAGATGGTGTTGTTTATATCAATGGCAAAATCAACCCGATCCCCGTTAATTCCGAAACCAATTACATACTTAAAACAAACGGACAGCCACTGGACTTAGCCTTGCTTGAAGAAGAGTTTGGAATCAGGGAAAGTGAAGGTGAAGTTGGATTGATCGGTAATAATGTGTACGAAATATTCATTACACAGGAACAGGTTGAAAATTTTAAAAAATTACCGTATGTACAATCTTTAACACCGGCTTTATCAACCTACACAAGTTATATTGATCAGATCAAACAAAATCCTGAAGCCGTATATGATATCTTCCCCTACGATACAACCTATTGTAAATGGACAATTGATAATTTCGGTCCGCTTTATATTCCTAAAAAAGGAGCTACCATTCAACTAACACCGGATATTTACAGCAGGTATGAACGGGTTATCCGCACATATGAAGGCAATAGTTTTGAAATGAAAGATGGTAAGTTTTTTGTAAATGGACAGCCAACCGATCGTTATACATTTAAGATGGATTATTTCTGGCTGATGGGCGATAACAGGCATAATTCACTGGATGCACGTTTCTGGGGTTTTGTTCCGGAGGATCATGTGGTAGGAAAGGCCTCCCTGATTTTCTTTAGCTGGAACAAGGGACCGAGGTGGAAACGGATTTTTCGTACAATTAAATAATCCCGTATATTTGATACCGAGCTTTTATGATGGATCCTCCGACATGTTCGGGGGATTTTTTGTCAAAATAAGTGACTATGAACAAACAAGATTATCATTTTGATTATGAGGTTTACGAATCAATAGATGACCTCACCGAAGACGATAAGTGGTTGCTGGATGAAGCAAGAGAAGTTACACAGCATGCCTATGCTCCTTATTCAGGTTTCAAAGTAGGAGCTGTTGCCAAACTGAGCAATAATGAAATTGTTGCAGGCAGCAACCAGGAAAATGCATCCTTCCCTGTTGGTCTTTGTGCCGAAAGGGTAGTGCTGGCTTCCATTTCATCTTTATATCCCAAAGTGCCGATTGAAACAATCGCCATCAGTTATTTTAATAATAATGGTGAAAGCAATCATCCCATTTCACCTTGCGGAATTTGCCGGCAGGTGTTACAGGAGTTCAGTGAAAAAACAAAAGTACCTATCAGGCTTATTCTTGGTGGTATGAGTGGTAAAGTATTTATCATTCCAAATGCATCCATGCTCCTGCCATTATCATTTACCAGTTCAGATCTGCAGTAATTAAAACAAAATAGATTGTTTGCCTGCGGCTTTTGCTTC
>JANMOR010000489.1:0-1971 GCA_031369435.1 Chitinophagaceae bacterium | reverse complement strand
ACAAAAAACCAAAAAAAAAATTGGTGATGAGCAACTGGTGAACCTGTTAACAGCTAATCACTCAACCAAAAAGTTTTCTATCAAATTTTATCTTCTGCTTGCAGCAATGGTTTTTACTGCGTTGGGTGCTGCTAATTTGCGTACAACCGGTAAAGCAGAAAATGTAAACAGGAAAGGAAGAGATATTATCATTGCCATGGATGTGAGCAAGAGTATGCTGGCCGATGATGTAAAACCCAACCGGCTGGAAAAATCAAAACAATTCATCAGTAAATTATTTGATCAGTTACCCGACGACAGGATAGGATTGATCTGGTTTGCAGGGAAAGCATACCTGCCCATGCCATTAACGGCCGACCAGGGAGCTGCCAATTTATTTGTGCAGGCTGCAGGTCCCGATGCTGTACCAACACAAGGCACGGTAATTGGCGAAGCATTACGATTATCGGCAGAAAGTTTCCCGCAACAAAGCAAACGATATAAAGTTGTGTTGCTCATTACAGATGGTGAAGATCATGACGAGAGTGCAATGAGTATGGCCAAACAATTAAAGGACCGTGGTATTTTATTAATCACCATTGGCCTGGGTACTGCAGAAGGTTCACCCATCATGGATCCTGAAACAAAAGAATTTAAAAAAGATCAACTCGGACAAACAGTTGTAACCAAACTCAATGAACCTTTATTGCAGCAGATGGCGGTTACCAATGGCGGCTTGTATGGTAACTTGCAAAACACAGATGGAATGATCAAAGAAGTAGTTGCTGTTATCAGTCAGTTAGAAAAAATAGGAACGGAGGATAATGTTAGCAATACTAATTATATCAACTATTTTATATGGTTCCTGGTATTGGCTTTATTGTTGTTGATCATTGACACATTCATTACGGAACGAAAGAAAGCATGAAAATTTTTCTAACCATCTTGTTCAATTTATTTTTATTCATCGCCTTTGCACAAAACGGTGAAGTGATCAAAGGCAACCGTTATTATAAAGAAGGAGATTATGATAAAGCAGAAGCAGCATATCAAAAAGCATTGATCAAAAAACAAAACCCTGTTGCTCAGTATAATCTCGGCAACACCTTATATAAAAAGGAGAAGACAGCAGATGCTATCAAATCGTTTGATGAAACGGCAGCCAATACAACTGAAACAGAACTGAAAGCAAAAGCATTATATAATAAAGGGGTGTTGCATCACAAGGATAACAAACTCAATGATGCAATTGAAGCTTATAAACAGGCTTTGCGTTTAACTCCCACTGATGAAGAGATCAGGAAAAATCTGCAACTGGCACTAAGAGCCAAAAAACAACAGGAACCACAGGAACAGAAAAAACAAAAACAAAAGGAGCAAAAGCCAAAAGAAGACAAGAAAGAACCACCTCCTCAGCCCAAACCTCAGCAAAGCAAACTCAGCAAAAAGCAGGCTGAGCAATACCTCAAAGCACTGGAACAAAAGGAAAAGCAACTTCAGGAAAAAATGCAGAAGAAAACCGGCGTGCCTAGCCAACCAGAGAAAGACTGGTAATTGATCTGGAGATTAGTCAATTTGGTGATTTGGAAATTAAATCACCTATTATAAGCTTCCCGCAAACCTTGGTGTCGTTTCTTTGTTAAATTTGCCATCACCGGAATGAGTGCGTTATGCTGTCCATTTCCAAATTGGCGAATTTTCAAATTTTCAAATCATGCAACTCTATACTCCCTCTTTAACTGAATATAAACGACTGGCAACGAAAGAAGTCAGGATCGGCGACCTGCTATTGGGAAATTTCAATCCTATCCTTGTACAAACCATGACCACTACCGACACAATGGATACCCTTGCAACTGTTGAACAGAGCATCCGATGTATTGAAGCAGGTGCAGACATGGTTCGTATTACAGCTCCATCAAAAAAAGAAGCAGAGAATTTACTCAACATCAAAAACGAATTAAGAAAGAGAGGATATAATACGCCGTTAGT
>JANMOR010000469.1:0-4510 GCA_031369435.1 Chitinophagaceae bacterium | reverse complement strand
ACAAAAAACTTTGGAGCATTAATTACATCAGTTTTGTTTACATGATGAAACAACATGTTCATTGCTTCTGCAGCGGCTGTTGCTTCATCCAGTAAAGAGGCATTTGCAATGGGTAATCCGGTTAAGTCCGACACCATAGTTTGGAAGTTGAGTAAACTTTCCAAACGTCCTTGCGAAATTTCGGCCTGGTAAGGCGTGTATTGAGTATACCAACCCGGGTTTTCAAAAACATTTCTCAAAATCACACTTGGTGTGAGCGTATCATAGTATCCCTGGCCAAGATAGCTTTTGAACAATTTATTTCTTAACGAAACTTCTTTGAGATGTTTTAAGAGATCAGCTTCACTTAATGCGTCAGGTAAATTGAGCAGGTGCTGCTGACGGATGGAAGCAGGGACTGTTTTGCTGATCAGTTCTTCCATATTCCTGGCTCCAATTGTTTTCAATAGCTGCTGTTCTGCGCCAATGGTGCCGATATGACGCTTGGTAAATTCATTTTGCTGTGCTTCAAAAAGATTCATGTTGTTATATACTTTAATTCAAGTTCAATCAATAGAAAATTTCCGGTATGGTAAAGAGTAATTTCTTTTTCAGAAATAAGGGACATTAGATGCTTATGGCTAAAAAAGAAGTGCAAAGTTACGGGCAGAAACAATTCAAATAAACATCTGTTAGTAGTTGGGGAAACTCTGTGTAATCGGTTGCGGGTTTCAACAAAGAGGTACAGAGTAGAGGAGTTGCCCAGACATATTCAACATTATAAAGAACTCCTCACTCTGTTTCTCTGTATCTTCTGGACTCTGTATTGAAACCAGAAAATAACGTTCTTTGCAGGATGGCTGATGAAATTCTAACTAATTGGGAAAAGAAATCTGCAGAGCATCAGAAGCAGTATAGCCAATTCCTAAAATGGGCCGATAAAAATAAAGTGCTGAAGCAGTTGCCTGACTTGCATGAAGAAGCATTTGAAAAAGTTGATTGTTTAAAATGTGCCAATTGCTGTAAAAATTATTCGCCCAGGTTTAAAACTCCTGATATTAAACGTATCAGCAAACATCTTCGAATGAAAGAGGGTGTTTTTATTGAAACTTATTTGAGGGTTGATGAAGAAGGCGATTATGTTGTGCGGTCAAAACCATGCCCGTTTCTGGGAACTGATAATTATTGTGGCATTTATGATGTTCGGCCATCTGATTGTGAAAGATTTCCCTATACCGATGAAGATGTCATATTGAAACGCCCTCATCTTACAATAAAGAATTCAACTTTTTGCCCCATCACTTATTTTGTTTTAGAAAAATTAATGGAACAGAAACCATAAAAAAAGCCCCGACATTTATCGTCGGGGCTAGTATATCAAACAGAGATAAAATTATCTTTCATTTGTTCCTGTTGCGGGAATATTAAATATTGAAGCTATCTGCTGATAGTTCATACTTTTTATTTGAGCAACAGTATATCCTGCAGCGGGACCGCTGATGAAACGTCCACCAGCAATGCCACCAGGAACGATTACATGGCGCCAGTTATATGAAGTATTTGCAAAACCTGAAACCGGGGCTCCAACAGCACCAACATAGTAAATGAGTTTACCTGCTCTTGGTAAAAAGCTGGTAATATACTGTGGTGAACAGCCAGTGCAGATCCATGGTAATGGGTAAGGCCCATTAGCAGATGGAAGGGCTGGGTTAGAAATCAAGTAAGCCATAATAATACCATTATCAACCATTGCCTGGGTTAATGCCGGTGAAGATCTGATAGCTCTTGATACAGGACCAAGGTCAACTGTTGTAGTATCTGCCCAACTTGGTAAAGTGTACCAGATTGAGTAAATCACATTTGCTGTTCCGGCAGGACCTTGCGGGCCTACAGGTCCTTGCGGACCAGTTGCACCGGTAGCTCCGGTTGCGCCAGTTGCACCTTGCGGACCGGTTGCACCTTGCGGGCCAGTTGCACCTTGCGGACCAGTAGGTCCGGTAAGCCCCGGAGTTCCTTGAGAACCAGTAGAACCTTGAATACCTTGTAAACCGGTTGGACCTTGAGGACCAACGGGACCAGTGTCACCTTTACATGCATCTAAGAAAATAATCGAGGCTAGGGCAATTGCTGAATTAACAATTATTCTTCTCATAATAAATTTGATTTTTTGTAGATACGAAATAAAGTTAATGTTGGTTTGTTCCATTTAAAGGAATATTAAATAATTGAGATACTTGCAGGTAACTCATTGCCCTTAATTGTGCAACTGTATAACCAACTGCAGGGCCGCTGATAAAACGACCAGCTACAACGCCGCCTGGTATAAGGATATAACGATACTGAGTATTAGCCCCAAGATTTGTTCCTGTTATGGTTGCACCACTTGGGTCGTTAATATCATGATAATAATAAATAATTTTTCCTGCTACCGGTCTCATCCCAACTTCTAACCTAATAACTCCGAGAGTAAGTTGCCAGGTTAAACCTATTGGGCTGCCAGGTGACAAATCTGTTTTGATATAACCCAATAAAGCGCCCTGATCGATTATTGCCGCAGTTAAACTGGGAGCATTCACAATCATTCTACGTGCAAGACCTCCAACTGATACCATATTAGAGTCAGCTAAAGATGCTTCTGGAATCCAGCCTGAATATATAACATTCGCAGTTCCTGCTGGTCCTTGTGGCCCTGTTGGACCTTGAGGTCCTGTTGGTCCTGTTGGTCCTGCTGGTCCAACTTGTCCTTGCGGTCCAACTGGTCCTTGTGGTCCAGTCGGTCCTTGTGGTCCGGTAGCTCCTGTTGGGCCCATTGGTCCTGTTAAACCGGTCGGTCCTGTTGGTCCGGTTAACCCTGTTGGTCCTGTTAATCCTTGTGGGCCTGCTGGTCCTGCCGGTCCATTTGCTCCTGTAGCACCAGTTGCTCCGGTTGGACCCTGAACGCCAGATGCACCTTGAGGCCCGGCAGGTCCGGTATCGCCTTTACATGCATTCAAAAAGAACGAACCAGCTAACAAAACAGCTGGTAAAATCATAAGCCTTTTCATTGTTTTTTGATTTTGGTTTAAAATGATAATTAGAAATTGATGAAAGAAGTTTTTATGGCAGTTAATTGTGTTTAATTGAGTAAGTTGCTATTATAATTCGAAACAAAGTAAATATCATTCCTTAGTATTACAAAGAATTAGTAAAAAAAATATGCACAACAGTTAAATGTTTAGTTTTTGATAATAAAAATAACTCAGGATCTCAACTATGATAATGAAATGTATTGTAGAGTTAACGTATCAGGGCTTAAAAAAAAAGTTTCATAGAAAGGAATTAATTTCTACTTTCATCAGCTAAATATAAAACAACAAGTATGAAAAAAGTTTTGTTTGCTTTTATTCTCTTATCAACAACCGTTACCTATGGACAATTTACAAAGGGTACAAGAACTGTTGGAATAAATGTAGCTTCTATCGGATTTTCAAATCTCAGTTCAACTTATGAACCTACAAGTGGTGGCAGTACAGGAAGTTCAGGATATGATAACTTCAATATTTCAATTACACCTTCAATGGGTTGGTTCCTTTCAGAAAATGTTTTAGTTGGAGGAAATGTGAACTTCAATTTCAGCGCAGTAAAATATACAGAAGGGAATTACCTGACAAGCAAATCCAACACATTTACAGCAGGAATTGGTGGTTTTGGAAGATATTATTTCGGCAAATCAGGTTTTATGCCATTTGCACAGGCTTCACTTGGTGCAGCATTTGGATCAGGAACTGAAAATTTAAGTGCAACCTATTCCAATTATTCAACCAAAGGAAATGGAAAGAAAAACGGCATTTTAAATGTTAACAGCGGCATTGCCCTGGGGTTAACCAAAATGCTGGGCAAAAATACCGGGCTCGATATCAGTTTAGGGTATTCTTTTATGTTGAATAATTATAAATATACATTTGAAGAAAACAGGCAGTATTCAAATACGTCAGAGCTCATTAAAACCAGTTATAAATACAGTGGAGCCAACCATGGCGGTTCAGCATCTGTTGGTTTTTTAATTTTCCTTGACCCCAAAAAGAAAAAGTAAATCAGTTATCATTATGAAACTCATCATTAAACTTTGCTTTGCGTTTTTTTTAGTTGCCTTCAGCAGTTCCTGTAACAAAGGATTTTATTTTGATGGAGAAAAAGCCAAAGAAGTAACTATTTCTGATATGGGTGAAATGTATTCAACCTATAATGTGAGTAATGCTGAAAAAGAAGAATTGGGTCGTCAGTTAAATAATAAAGCGTTGATTGATGAAATAGTCCGTTATTCAAAAGAGGATACCTGGCCGGATGCAATCAATACTTTAGATGACAGGATCAATAACAGGGCACTGATGATGAAGTATCATTTTTATAAAGTAGGAACCATTGGGAACAAAACGATTGTTGCAATTCCAAAAGAAAAAAATAAACATATGTCTGCCGGATATATCCCTGCAGGACCGATGTATATCATATTTGCCAGCTCAGTTGTTTCAAATAAATGAGTTTATCTATA
>JANMOR010000390.1:0-10962 GCA_031369435.1 Chitinophagaceae bacterium | reverse complement strand
GTTTTTTTATGCGGTTGAAAAACTGGGCGTTGTTGGTCGCTGGCCAACAACTGGTGAATGCGACCCGCATTTATTTCTTACAGCTTTAATCAAGGAGATGTCTCGTCCCTCGACATGACGGTTAGTACAGCATGAATAATAACAGTCATTATAAATTTTCAGAGTGCCGTCATTTCGACGGAGGAGAAATCTCTGCTTAATCAACCTGTTTGATAGTTGTTCAGTATTATTTTATAAATAGTATTAGTTGAACAATACCAGTAATCAATAAAGCCAACCAAAAAGAAAATTCAATTTTGTACTTCTGTGTGTACATCATCTTAACTTCAATTCCCCATTTTTCATCGTTGCGCCCGCCAAAAAATAAAATAAATGATATTGGGAAGAAGTCAATTATATCCTTATCGAATTTTTTACCACTATTTATTAAAGCGTGCTGAAGTAGCAGACCAATATATTTTTTGTTGTTTTTTTTCGCATCGATTTTATAAAAGGCTCGAATATTTAATAAAAAAAAGAGCACTGTTATAATGCCTAATAGTATATTGAGAATATCAATGAATGTCATTATTAAAAGATATTTTGGTTAACTCTTCCCCAAATAGCCGTTAACATAAAGGGTATTGTGCAGTTTCTTTCTGGCCTTTAGGTTTGTGACTGTGATTTATTCCTCAGATTTAGGAACTTAGTAATTGATAAGTTAACCAAGCGGCACAGGTAAACTACCTCTCTGGCCAGGTAAGACCTATCTTGCGATTTAGACCTATGCCGCTTACTTGAACAGGCATCAAATAGAAATTTGGGTAAGACCCATTAGCAAGGCTTTGATTGTGTTCAAGAGTGGTTAACCATTGTTAATTGTCAAACATAAAATTATGAATTATCAATGGTTTGTTGGAATTGATGTTTCAAAATCTACTTTAGACATCACAATCCTTAAAGGAAGCGAAATCAGCAATTACTTTCAAATTGGAAACACCGAGAAGGAAATTAAATGCCTTCTGCGAAAGCTGGCATTACAAGAGAAAGTCAATTTAAAAGAAACCGTTTTCTGCCTGGAACACACAGGTATCTACAATGCTCACTTTCTTAAGATAATGGAAGAAAAGACATTATTAGTTTGCTTGGAATCTTCAGTTCATATCAAACAATCCGGAGGACTACAAAGAGGAAAAAATGATAAGATCGACTCTTACCGAATAGCATTGTATGCATTTAAAAACAAAGAGTTTTTAAAACTGTGGCAGCCGGAACGTCTTGCCATCAGAGATCTCAGAAGGGTTTGTACGTTACGAGAGCGGCTCTTAAGTGCAAGAAAGCAATTAAAAAACTCTATTAAAGAAGATCTGAAGTTTCTAAGCAAATCAGCAGTCACTCAAATAACAAAGTGCTGTAAACAAACGCTGACTGCTCTTGATGCAGATATAAAAAAAACAGATGAAGAGATAAAAGCTTTAATTGAAACTGACGAAAGGCTAAGTGAATTATTTTCCTACATCGAATCTGTACCGGGCGTAGGTAAAGTAACAGCAGCAGAAATAATCATTAATACAAATGAGTTTAAAAGAATAAATAATCCGAGAAAATATGCTTGCTATGCGGGTGTAGCACCTTTTGAACATAGCTCCGGAACAAGTGTAAGAGGAAAGACACGTACAAGTAAAAAAGCAAACATGAAAGCAAAGTCGCTTTTGCACATGACATCATTGGTTGCAGTTAGATTTTGCGAGGAACTACGGCTGTATTACGAAAGAAAAGTTGCCGATGGTAAAAACAAAATGAATGTACTGAATGCAGTTAAGAACAAAATTATTCATCGAATTTTTGCATGTGTTGCACAAGAAAGAAAGTACAGCTTAAATTATAAAAATTGTTTGGTTGGATCATAGAAATCGCAAGAATGTTTTGCTTGGTTTGTGCAGGGGTTCTTGTATTAGAAGGATTTTCTCATTATCAGTTAACTTTACCCCATGCCTTTCAAACTTCAATCACCTTATACTCCTGCAGGAGATCAGCCACAGGCCATTCAGCAATTGACAGAAGGAATTCTGAACGGAGAAAAATACCAAACGCTTTTAGGTGTTACAGGCAGTGGTAAAACATTTACCATGGCCAATGTGATTCAGAATGTACAAAGGCCAACATTGGTACTTACACATAATAAAACACTGGTGGCGCAGTTGTATGGTGAGTTCAAACAATTCTTTCCTGATAATGCAGTAGGATATTTTGTGAGTTACTACGATTACTATCAACCCGAAGCATATATGCCCGTGAGCGGCACTTATATTGAAAAAGATCTCAGCATTAATGAAGAACTGGATAAACTTCGTCTGCATGCAACAAGTGAATTATTAAGTGGGAGAAGAGATTTGATTGTAGTGGCGAGTGTGAGTTGTATTTATGGTATGGGTAATCCTGTTGATTTTGAAAATGGCATTATCCGCATTCAAAAAAATCAAACCATTTCAAGGCAGGGATTTTTACATTCATTGGTCAATAGTTTATACAACCGTTCGCAGGGCGATTTTACAAGAGGAACATTTCGTGTAAAAGGAGATACCGTTGACATCAACTTGCCCTATGTTGATTTTGGTTACCGCATTACTTTTTTTGGTGATGATGTTGAAGAAATAGAAACCATAGAAATAAAAACAGGTAAACGTATCAGCAAAGTGGAAAACGCTGCCATCTTTCCTGCCAACTTATACATTGCACCAAAAGATAAAATGCAGGAGATCATTTATGAAATACAGGATGAAGCTGCCGCACAGGCAGAATATTTTAAAAGTGTGGGTAAGTACATTGAAGCACAACGTGTAAAGGAACGTACCGATTATGATTTGGAAATGATCCGTGAACTGGGTTATTGCAATGGTATTGAAAACTATTCACGGTTTTTTGATCGTCGCTTGCCGGGCACAAGACCGTTCTGTTTATTGGATTATTTCCCAAAAGATTATTTAATGGTGATTGATGAAAGTCATCAAACAATTCCGCAGGTAAGTGGCATGTATGGTGGCGACAGAAGCAGGAAATTGGTATTGGTTGATTATGGTTTTCGTTTGCCGAGTGCAATGGATAACCGTCCGCAAAATTTTCATGAGTTTGAAAGTCTACTCAACCAGGTGGTGTTTGTAAGTGCAACACCCGATGATTATGAATTACAAAAAACAGGTGGCGTAGTAGTTGAACAGGTAGTACGGCCAACAGGATTACTGGAACCACCTATTGAAGTTCGCCCAAGTGTAAACCAAATTGATGATCTGCTGGATGAAATAGATAAACGTGTAACAAAAGGTGATCGGGTACTGGTAACAACACTCACCAAACGAATGGCAGAAGAAATGGATAAGTACCTCCATCGAATCAACATCAAATCAAAATATATTCATAGCGAAGTGGACACATTGGAACGGATAGAAATTTTACGGCAACTCCGCTTAGGAACAATTGATGTGTTGGTTGGCGTAAACTTATTACGTGAAGGATTGGATTTACCCGAAGTAAGTTTGGTTGCCATTTTAGATGCAGACAAAGAAGGTTTTTTACGCAACGAAAAAAGTTTAACACAAACAGCAGGTCGTGCTGCAAGGAATGTAGATGGCCTGGTAATTTTCTATGCCGATAAAATGACAGAAAGCATGCGTCGTACGATTGAAGAAACCAACAGAAGAAGAGAAAAACAAATTGCATTTAATATTGAACATAGTATTACACCAAGAACCATTATAAAATCTATTGAGCAGGTGATGGGTCAAACATCAGTATTAGACATCAAGGGATTTGATGTAACAAGACCGTATGCCATTGGTGCTGATGAAGAATTAGTAACCGCTGCTGAAGAGCAGGTGATCTATCAAACTATTCCTCAAATGGAAAAAGCCATTGCACAAACCAAGAAGCAAATGGAAAAAGCCGCAAGAGATTTAGATTTTATGGAGGCTGCAAGATTACGAGACGAAATGTTTCGATTGCAGAAAGAATTGGAAGAAATGAAAGGATGAAATGCCTGCTCCTGGAAGCTTGGTGCCGGCGGGGCCCGGCTAAAGAAAGAACCGGATTAAATGAAAAAGTAATTACAATTTCACATGTTTCCAGTTTTCACCTGTTTTAATCCGGTGAATTTGCATATCACTGACATTGAATTTTTTGGCCAGTTCTTTTAAAGACTTCCCTTTCAATAAACCAGCTTTAATTTTTTTTACTTTTTCAATATCAAGTACCCGGCCTTTCAGGGGGCGGCTCCTTTCCCCAATAGATTTCAGGTACTTCGGACTGTTAATGCTGTGCTGATATTGCTCTTGTACTGTGCACCATTGAAGATTAGAAGCACTTAAGTTTTTACGGTTATAATCTTTAAAAATAATTCTTATGTGCAAGGGGGTTTTTTGTTTGCAAAAACAGTTTGCAACCAGTGTATGAAAGAAAACAAATTCATGCAGAATTTTTTTTCGGGAATGTACACGGTAACGCATGATCTTGTAATTTTCCTGCAGGCTCCCCTTAAGTAAAATGCCATCTTTAAAAACAGAACCGGTAAAACTGGCAAGCCTTCCTTTATTACTGATAGCATATTTTTTTTTCAGGGAATTCGGGAATTCAATTTCACACCAACGTTCCTGATACAAGCGGGTTATCATAATTCAACTATTAAGTAACAGTTATTATTGAAGAGCAAAAGGTGCTGTGCGAAACAAGGGTTAAGTAAAGATACAATCCTTAACTTTTCTTATCTTCAGTCAATACAAATTTCTCTACCATGTTCACATTTGCATTATTCAATCTCAAGGGTGGTGTTGGCAAAACTGCCAGCTGTGTAAACTTTGCCTATCTCGCTGCTAAAGACGGGTATAAAACGCTGTTATGGGATATTGATCCGCAAGGGGCAACCTCGTTTTATTACAACGTAAAGCCCAAGCAAAAAGTAATGATGCGTGACCTGGTGGGAAAAGATGCAACCCTGGCTGAAAGTATCATGGGTACAGAATATGAAAACCTGGATATTATCCCGGCCGATGTAACTGCCAAAGCACACGATATTATGATTGGCGAAATGCAGGGATCAAAAAAACGTTTGGCAACAATCTTAAAACAATTGAAGAGTGAGTATGATTTTATTTTTATTGATTGTCCTCCGGGCTTAAGTTCATTAGCTGAAAATATTTTTAATGCATCTGATATTGTATTGATGCCCATTATACCAACAACACTTTCTGTACGCACTTATCATATGGTGAAAGATTTTTTTAAAGAGAAAGAAATTGATATTAAAAAAATGACCTGTTTTTTTACCATGACCGATCTGCGCCGCAACATGCACAACGAAGTAATGGAAGAGTTATACAAAGACAAGCGCTTTTTTGAAAACTATATTCCTTACCTGAGCGATGTAGAAAAGATGGGCGTACACAAAGCTCCATTAGAAGAATTTGCACGCAGCAGTTATGCTGCACAATGCTATCGGGAACTGTGGGAAGAAATCAAAGAAGGTGTGCTGTAACTCAATACAGTAGGGCATTTCAGCCGACCGTAAATTTACCGCTCCCGCTTTAAGTACTAACCCTGAATTTTACTAAAAACAGCATTCATCTATTGTTTTAATGAAAATCTGTTTCTACATTTGAGTTGTCCTAAGCATTTAGAAAACCAAAAATAAATCCAATTATCATGAAAAAGCCACTTCGGTTCTTCTCCTTCGTATTTTTCCTTTTCGCCATTTATTTGAACGTGTTCTACAAAGAAGATTCTTTTCTTGCACGTGTAGTTGCAGGTAAATCTGAAGCTGCAAAGCAACAGACTACAGCACAACAAACCAAAGAGGCGAAGCCATTAGAAAACGAAATGGCAGAGAATACAGGTAAATAAGCACAACTCTTTTTCGCATCACGTTAAGCAGGTCAACGACCCGGCAATCCGTACCCTATATTTTTATGCTGCCGGTGTTGAATTTTCTCATAATGTAAGTTTTGCGGAGGTGGTTTCTACCACCTCCTTTTTTTGTTTTTAGAATTTCATGCTATGATTTGTAGGAGCTGTTGAGGCAACCTATCTTAGCAGTATGGCTGATGATAAAAAAGTTTTCCTCCTCGATGCGCTTGCACTTATTTTTCGTGCATACTATGCACTTATACGCAACCCCCGTAATACATCCAAAGGCAAAAACACCAACGCACAGTTTGGTTTTACCAATGCAATTGTTGAATTGATCAATAACCGTAAGCCATCGCATATGGCCGTGTGTTTTGATACGCATGCCCCAACAGAACGCCATACAGATTTTGCGGAGTACAAAGCCAACAGGCAAGAGGCTCCTGAAGATTTATTACTCGCCATCCCCGACATTAAGCGGATTATTAAAGGTTTCAACATCCCTGTTATTGAACAAGATGGATATGAAGCTGATGATATAATTGGTACACTCAGCAGAAAAGCAGAAGCTGCGGGTTATGAAGTGTACATGGTTACTCCCGATAAAGATTACGGACAATTGGTAACGGAGAAGGTTAAGATCTATAAACCTGCTTACCAGGGTGGTGATGTTGAAATCATGGGCCCGGCAGAAGTTTGTGCTAAATGGGGAATTAAAGAAGTAAACCAGGTGATAGATATTTTGGGTATGATGGGAGATGCAGTAGATAATATACCCGGCATACCAGGTGTAGGTGAAAAAACTGCTGCCAAATTATTAGCAGAATATGGTACACTTGAAAATGTATTGGCCAACGCTGCTAATATCAAAGGAAAGATGGGCGAAAAAATTGCTGCAGGAAAAGACCTCGCCATCTTAAGTAAGAAACTGGCAACTATTATCATGGATGTGCCGGTTGAATTTCATGAAGAAGATTTCAGGTTAAAAGAATGGAACAAAGAAGTGTTGAAAGACGTTTTTGCTGAACTGGAATTTAAAACATTGGGTAAACGCATACTGGGCGAAGACTTCAATGTTTTTAAAACAGCACCGGTTGGCGTGCAGACCGATTTGTTCGGGAATGTTATTGATACAACAATGGGTGAAGTGCGGAAAGAAAAAACAACGCCTGGCAAAACAAGTCAAGCAGAAATTTTTCCTTCAAATGATAATACAGAAGGAGAAGAAAGTGCCGGTGATGATACAAGCCTCCCTGCAACTGCCGATAAAAACATCAGCAATATTCCGCATGAATACATAGCAGTAACAACAGAAGCTGCCATCAAAAAACTTGTTGATGAATTAAAAAAGCAAAAAGAAATTTGCTTCGACAGTGAAACAACAGGGCTTGATGCCAATGATTGCGAGCTGGTAGGGCTGAGTTTTTCTTATCAGCCACATAAAGCCTGGTATATTCCATGCCCGGCCGATCAAACAGAAACAAATAAAATTTTAAAACTCTTCAAACCTTTGTTTGATGATGAAAGTAAAATTTGGATCGGGCAAAATATCAAATATGATTTACTGGTTTTGAAATGGTATGATGTTGAACTGAAAGGAACGTTGTTTGATACCATGCTGGCGCATTATGTAATTGAACCCGAAGGTAAACGTAATATGGATCTGCTCAGCTCACAGTTTCTTGGGTACGAACCGGTGCATATTGAAGAACTGATTGGTAAAAAAGTTCCTAAAAATTCTGCCGGCAAACAACAGGGAACCATGCGTGATGTAGAACTGGAAAAGATTACAGAGTATGCAGCTGAAGATGCAGATATCACCTTGCAGTTAAAAGAAGTGCTCTTTCCCAAGCTCAAAGAAAAAGAAGTGGAACGTGTTTTTTATGAAGTGGAAAATCCATTGGTGAAAGTATTAACCGATATGGAGTTTGAAGGCATTAAAGTAGATACAGGTTTTTTAAATATCTATTCCAAGCAATTAGAGAAGGACGCAAAAGAAGCAGAACAAAAAGTATTTACTTCATCAGGATTAAAATTCAACCTTGCTTCGCCCAAACAATTAGGCGAAGTATTGTTTGATCATTTGAAGTTAGATCCCAAAGCAAAGAAAACAAAAACAGGGCAGTATGCAACAGGTGAGGATGTGTTGCTGAAACTGGCACACAGCAGTTCAATTGTAGAAGATATTTTGGTATTTCGTGAGCTCACCAAGTTGAAATCAACGTACGTTGATGCATTGCCTTTACTCATTAACCGTAAAACTGGCAGAGTACACACAACCTATGGGCAAGCCGTTGCAGTTACTGGCCGTTTGGCAAGTAACAATCCTAACCTGCAGAATATTCCTGTTCGTACGGAACGGGGCAGAGAAGTGCGTAAAGCATTTGTAGCAAGAGATGAAAACCATGTATTGCTTAGTGCTGATTATTCACAAATTGAATTACGCATTGTTGCAGCCATCAGCGGCGACCCTGCCATGTGCGAAGCATTTATTCAGGGAAAAGACATTCATACAGCAACTGCCGCCAAAGTGTATAAGATTGAAGAAAAAGATGTAACCAAAGAAATGCGTTATAAAGCCAAGAGCGTAAACTTTGGGATCATATACGGACAGGGTGCATTTGGCCTTGCCGATAATTTAGGGATCAGCAGAGCAGAAGCCAAAGAGATCATTGATAATTATAAACGGGAGTTTGCAGGTATTCAAAAATATATGGATGATACCGTCAACTTTGCAAGAGAACACGGTTATGTGCAAACATTGATGGGGCGTAAGCGTTGGTTAAGAGATATTAACTCTTCCAACTTTACGGTGCGTGGTTTTGCAGAACGCAACGCCATTAACTCACCTATACAAGGAACAGCCGCTGATATGATTAAACTCGCCATGATCAAAACACATGCGGCGTTGCAAAAGAAGAAATTTAAAAGTAAAATGATTTTGCAGGTACATGATGAATTGGTATTTGATGTGCTGAAAGAAGAGGTGGATGAAATAAAAGCACTCATCATTGATTGTATGCAAACGGCAATGCCTTTAACAAACGGTGTTCCGGTTATTGCAGAAGCGGGAACAGGAACCAATTGGCTGGAGGCACATTAAAATAAATTGTTCATGCGATTTTGCTTACTGACCCTTTTTCTTTTTATGCAGCTTGTAACGATTGCTCAAACCAAAACCATTCATTTTATTAACGGGCATTGGTTTAATGGAACAGATTTTACTGCAACAGAATTTTATAGTGTCAACGGGTTACTCAACAAACAAAAACCGGCAAGAGTAGATACCATCATTGATCTGCATCATCAATTCGTTATTCCGCCTTTTGGTGAAGCACATAATCATTCACCCGATACGGAGCAGGATTTGGATTTCATTGTAGAACGTTACCTGGCCGATGGGATTTTTTATATCAAGAATCCTAACAGTATTCCTTTTACTACCAACAAAATAAAAAACAGGATCAATCACCCAAAATCGGTTGATGTGATTTATGCCAATGGGGGACTAACTGCAACAGGCGGCCATCCTACTGTATTGTATAACTATATGCTTACCACAACGTATAAAAAATCATTGCCTGGCTGGACCACTAAAAGTTTTGAAGGAGAAGCATATTATATTATTAACACAAAAGAGGACCTGGAAAAAAAATGGCCATTCATTTTATCGCAGAAACCCGGCTTCATTAAATTTTATCTCATTTATTCAGAAGAATATGAGCTGCGTAAAAATGATACATTGTATAACGGCAAAAAAGGAATTGATCCAAAGCTGGCAAAGTTGATTGTAAAAAAAGCACATGCCGCCGGCTTGCAGGTTACCAGTCACGTTGAAACTCCAACGGATTTTAAAAATGCAATAAAGGCAGGAGTTGATGAAATTAATCACCTG
Source organism: Chitinophagaceae bacterium (assembly GCA_031369435.1). Classification (GTDB taxonomy): domain Bacteria; phylum Bacteroidota; class Bacteroidia; order Chitinophagales; family Chitinophagaceae; genus Lacibacter. Next base: position 1,196 of record JANMOR010000390.1, on the reverse strand, counting down.
CCCGGTTACCAGGTAAGATGGGGAGATGGGTACACCGAAGCTTATTATAAACTGCCCGTTCAATCAGTGCGTAAAATGAAAAGGAAGAGGATACACGCTGATGCCACCTATTCATTGCTGCAAACAGAAATAAAATCAATGAGCAACCAGCAGCGTATGGCACAGATGTTTCTTCAAAAAGAAAATCTGCGGTTGTTGAAAAAAAATAAAGTGCAGGTTACCATTGGCTGCGACAGCTATAACTTAACTTCTAAAACAGAAATTGAATATTTACGGCTTTTGGATAGTTACAGTAACCTTGAATTACTTAAAATGTGGTGCGAATTAACTCCACAAGCAATTTTCCCAAAACGTAAAATAGCTTTGTTGCAGGAAGGTTATGAAGCCAGCTTTTTAATTCTCAAACAAAACCCACTCCTCAATGCAGGATTTGTTTATGATATTACACTAAGAGTAAAGCAGGGAGTGATTCTCTGGTAATTTACATTACCTTTCCTTTTAATTCTAAACCTCATCATTTTCGGGCAGCAATTATTTTATTAACATTTCTGTAAAAAAGCTGCCCGGGTTAACTTATCCGAACCACCTTTTCAATTAATCTATTTATCTCAACGATTTGAAACGAACGCTTTTTTTGATGAAGTGAAAATGATTAAAGTGAATATATCAAACCGTAAAAAAGTAATTCTTATTATTGCTCTGATTCTGGCAGTGCTTTTAACTATGCGGATTGTTGCATTCAGAACAAACCGGTTTGAGCAACAGACCAATAAAACAATTGAAGAAACCAGGTTGTTTCTCAGCCAACTGGGTAAATTGCAGAATGTCTCTGAAGAATTGTTGATTACTGCAAGAGGATTTTATGTGATAAGAGAAAACGATTTCTTAAAAGCATATAACGATACAAGAGCAGCCACCATACAATCAATGCTGCAATTAATAATGCATCAAACTGATGGCGATCAGGAGTTGAAACGAAACCTTGATTCACTTGAAGTACTGATCAGGAATAAAATAATTCTTTCAGATAAGATTATTGAGTTATCTGGCAACAATATTGAAACAAAAAATTTATTGCAACAGTATATTCAAGAGGGAAACAACTTATCTAAGTTTATTTCATCTTTTTCATTAAAACTTTCGGTATATGAAACCGAAAAGCTCCGGCAAATGGAAGAATTAGCCGCATCAACCTC
>JANMOR010000426.1:0-7515 GCA_031369435.1 Chitinophagaceae bacterium | reverse complement strand
ACTTTATTCATCAATAAGAAAACAGGCTACCGAAAATTTGTTGAAGCTGAAATGAAACCTGAAGACCTGGATAAAGAAATGAAACTGATGCTGGGTTTAAAATAAAATCAAATAAAACCAGTAATAAAAAAACCTGCTCTATTGAAGCAGGTTTTTTTTGTTGCACTTATAGTTGTGTTATGACTTCCGTTTAATTGTACAGCCCATTGCTTTAGATGTAGTCATGGTTACAGATTTACCATTCACCACTTCATCAACAGCAACCTTTAAATGATCACGGGTACTTTCGGATGGTGTTTTTGGATTATCAGTAATTGCTCCGTGATAAACGAGTTTCATGTTCTTATCAAACAAATAGCATTCAGGAGTTACTCTTGCACCAAATGCATCGGCCATTTTAGAGTTATCATCCATTACATAGGGCCATTGATATTTCTGTTCTTTGGCATAAGCAATCATCGCATTTTTTGAATCGCCACCATCTCTTGAACCTTCATTTGAATTCAACACAATCACACCAATTTCTTTTGATGCAGCATAACTAAACCCTTCAATTGCTACCTGTTGGTTTTTAATTACCCATGGGCAGGTGTTGCAGCTGAATACCACCAGCAAACCATTTTTCTTTTTTACATCGTTGAAAGAAAACTGCTTGCCAGTTACATCCTTCATCTTCAATTCAGGTGATGGAATAACGCTTCCAATACTCAGCTCACCGGGTAATGTTGTATAAGCCATCAACGTAAGGAAAGCTGCACATGAAACCAATATCTTTTTCATACAATAGAGTTTTACTAAAGTTACGAAGTCTTTATTTCTTCAGCTTCACCGCTTATCTCTTCTTTCAGCCTTTTATCGCTCTGCTTCTTAAGCATTTTTATACTCACATTGAGTTCAAAGCCAATGAGCAGCACTAATGAAATAGAGTTAATAAAGATCATCAGTATCAGAATAGTACCGATAGAACCGTAAATGGTATAGGCAGCAAAATTATTGATCCAGAAAGAGAAAATAAAAGTAAATAGAATAATTAATGCGCTGGCAACGATTGAACCGGGTGAAATCAGCTTCCATTTTTTTTCAACAGAAGGCGCATGCCGGTATATAAACGCAATGGAATAAAAGAATAAACCGATGATCACTATCCAGCGTAAGATGATGATGAGCCATTTGATAAACTCATTTTCTATTTCCAGCATACTAAGTATCCAGTTGAACAGTTGCCCCTGTGTAATGAGCAATAGCATACTTGCCACAAAAATAAAAATGATCACAAATGTTAATCGGATCGCTTTCCATCTGTAAGCAAAAAACCTTTTACTTTCTCTTTCATGGATGGATTGATTGAAACTGTGAATGATACCCAGCATTGCATTCGACGAAAAAAAAACGGAGGTAACAAAACCAATGGATAATAAACTGTTTTTGGGCCGTTTAAAAAAGTCATCTAAAAAATCTTCCACAATATTCCTGGTAGCTTCATTAGGTGTAAGATCACGTACAAATGAATTCACCTCGTTATAAAACTGATCAGCAATTGGAAATAGTGGCACCAATGAAAATAAAAATATACAGGCAGGAGGAAGTGCAAGAATAAAATTAAACGAAATAGCTGCCGCTCTTTCTTTGAGTTTTCCATGTCCGGCCTGTTGCATAAAAAACCGAACTACATCATAAAGTGAAACTCCTTCAAATCCTTTTGGCCGGAAACGTTTGCTGCTACGAATAACAGCACGAACCAGTGGTAAACTTGTTATAAATTGTTTAAGAGCCATGCAATTCGAAAATAGTTGATTTATTGGATTACTGTATGTTTAAACTGTCAAGCCACTGTTGATAAGCTTTTGCATTTTGTGCATGTTCTGTATCGGTAGCTGCAAAAGCATGATAACCGTTGCCATTAGGTTTGGCGCAAAAGAATAAATAATCTGTTTGCTTTGGATTGAGCACCGCATCAATGGTTGTTTCTGATGCTGTACAAATAGGGCCGGGTGGCAGACCTTTATTTTTATACGTATTATAAGGTGATGCTGCTGTTGAATTAATATGTACAAATAAAATACGCTTTAGCGAAAAATCACCTACTGCAAATTTCACTGTAGGATCAGCACCCAGGTACATTCCTTTTTTCAACCGGTTGAGATAAACACTTGCGATGGTTGGTTTTTCATCATGCCGGATGGTTTCCTCTTCAACAATAGAAGCGATTGTATACACCTGCTCTGCAGTGAGCCCAAGCTGCTGTGCTTTTAGTTTTCTTTCTGCTGTCCAGAATTTTTTCCGTTGCTCATTCAATTTTTTGAAAATAGTTTGCGGGCTTGTATTCCAAAGCAATGAATAAGTGTTAGGAAACACAGCGGTCATAATGGTATTGGTATCAAGGCCAAATTTTTTCAACGAATCATTATTGTTTAGATAAAGCAGTACAGCAGTTGAATCTGTTTCAAACCTGCGGCCGATCAATGCGGCGAGATCATTTTTTGTACGCAGTTTCGTGATGATCAGGTTCACCGGGGTTTGAGAACCATTGCGAAGTTTTCTGATCAATGTAAACAAACTGCTCCCTTTTGCTATTTCATATTTACCGGGGCGAAGACGCTCCCATACTTTTAGTTTGCCTGCCATCAATTCAAATACTCTCATGCTTTTGATAAAGCCTGAATCTTTCAATGAAGAAAGAACTGCTGATTTATTGGCAGCACCTGTGTGGATATAGAGATATTTATTTGATTCGCTGAAAGTAGTTGCAGATCCAAAGAACTTCCATGAAAAAAACAGAACAACTGCCAGTAGCAATAGTAAAAAGGAACTGATAATTTTTTTCATGTGGTTATTAAAATTTGTTCAATAGAATAATTGCGGATGAAAATCTAAACTTGTGCATCACACAACAATAGTTGGGCCATGCTTACAAGATGAATCAAAATAAAACAAAAAACCCCGATACAGGGATCGGGGTTGAGTAAAATATTTTAAATTCTATTTTGGAACAGTAACAGGTGCTGTGTTATTAGCAGGAGCTGGTTTTACAGGTTGGTTAGTTGGAACTTTTTCCAGGTTTCCTGATCCACCGGTTCCGGCAGTATCAGAAATAAACAACGTGGAAACCAGGCACAAAACACCAATAATAGCCGCAAATAACCAGGTGCCTTTTTCCAATACATCCGTTGTTTGCTTAACACCCATGAACTGGTTGCTGAAGCCTGCAACAGAACCGCTGAGTCCGCCACCTTTTGGGTTTTGAACCAGTACTACAAATCCTAACAACACACTTGCAAGAATAATCAGTATAATAAATAACCAAATCATAGTTTATTGTTTTAATTCATCAATTCGGGAGGCAAAATAAACGCTTTTTTCGGGATGCAGCAAACTTAATTTGCGGTATAAGTCAATGGCTTGTGAAAGTTTCCCTTGTTTTATGAGCACATCGGCCATGGTTTCTGTGATCACTTCTGTCAGTTGGTTGCTTTCAGAAGCCATTGTAACCACAGCCTGTTCTAAATTTTTGTCCAACTCTTTCTTCTCTTCAACATAAATCTTTTTCATTGACCGGAGCCATTGTGTAAAGGTCTTTACCTGTTGGCCCAGCTTGTCGTCAGCTGTTTTACTTTCCTGCAGTTTAATGCCCTGTGAAGCAAAATAATCAACCGTATGAAAAGGTTCAAAAGTAAAAACAGGTTCTTCTTTTGTTGCAACAGGAACAATAGCTGCTTTTTCTTCCTTTACTAATTCTGCTTCAATGATGGCTTGTGCATCCAATTCAATATCGGCTTCTTTCAGTAATACTTCTTCTTTAATGGTTTCGGCTTCAACAAGCACTTGTGCATTTAATATATGGTCGCTGATGACAGCAGTTTGCTCTTCTTTTCTTTCTTCTGCTTCAATGATCGTTTCAGCATCTAAAACTGCATCGGTATCATTGGCCATTTTTTCTTCTTCTGTTTCAGATCTTAATTCAAATTGTTCTGCTTCTGTTATTTTATCGTTGGGAGCTTTTAGTGGTTCATCAATGACTTCATGATGCAGTTGTTCGAACCTTTTCATTTGCAGGTTGAACCAAAGGGGTTGATTTGAAAACAAAGCTGCTTTTTGCATTTGCTGATTTGCTTCTTCGTGATTGGATTGTTTCATTTTAGCGGCTAAAATAAAATGACCTGCAGCAAACCATGGATATTGATAACACACCTGCTCTAACTCTTCAGTTGAAATATCTTTCAACATGGCAGGTTGATGTAAGATGTGGTTAAATAAATCAGCGTTCATTCAGGCAAAGTAATTTAAAAAGTTACCAGTTTGAGAAAATGCGGTTAAATATTTCGTCGGTGAGGTTTTGAACGATCTGATCGGTTAATGCTGCTTCTGCTTCAGCTAATGATTTGGATGAAGAAAAATCAAAATTCCTTGTAAGATCAGTTTCAAAACTTTTGTTATCATCCAACCTGTTTTTGAATACCAGATGAACAGTAACATTTAACCTGTTGGATGCTGCCTGCTGATTAGAAATACCCGAAGTAGTTACATAATATTCAGTGATCTGACCACTGATATCATAATGTGCATCATCATTATTGGTTTGTGATAATCTTGTTTGATTGATCACCTTCTGCCGGATCTTATCAGTTAACCGCTGGCTCAACTGCGGGTTAATGATCCTGGCTTTGTTTTCAATAAAATGTACATTAACTGTTTTTACTTCAGGTGGGATGGAAATGTCTTTGAAGGAATAACAGGAAGAAAAAGCCAATAGCCAATAGCCAATAGTCAATAGCCCGAGGCCTTTAACTATCGACTTGCGACTAACGACTAACGACTTTCTTCTAAAGTTCTTCAATATCATATTCCTTCAGTTTTCTGTATAAGGTTCTTTCGCTGATGCCCAGATCCAATGCAGCATCACGGCGTTTGCTTTTATGTTTCTTCAAAGCTTTGATGATGAGTTCTTTTTCTTTATCCATGATATTGAGGCTTTCCTCTACAACAACATGTTCCTGTATATCGCCATTTCCCCCAAGGATCATGGGTTGTGAAGGCGATGAATTAGAATGTACTGGTTGGTTTGCCTCCATAGGTTTATGATCAGTAAGCATTTGATCATTAAAAAAGTTGCCCGGCATTTGTACCTGGCTGCCGCCATTTTGCAATACTTCCAAAAACATTTTTTTCAACTCTGTTACATCTCGTTTCATATCAAAAAAAAGTTTGTACAAAATCTCCCTTTCATTGGCAAATTCTGCAGCACTTCCTGTTGGTACATTTGGATGTGCTAATACAGGCAACCGGTTAAAACTTCTTTCAGGTAAGAAAGGAGACAAATCTTTTGCTGTAATAATTTTATTGGTTGAAAGAACAGATATCTGTTCTGCAATATTCTTTAATTCACGCACATTACCGGGAAATGGATAACTGATTAACAGATTTTTCGCATCCGGTTCCAATTGTACAGGTGTGGTTTTATAGCGTTCTGCAAAATCAAATGCAAATTTTCTGAACAGGAGAGGTATATCTTCTTTACGATCTCTCAACGAAGGCACACGGATAGGAACTGTATTTAAACGATAATATAAATCTTCCCTGAACTTATTGGTATGAATAAATTCCAGTAACTCTTTATTAGTTGCAGCAATAACCCGTACATCTGTTTTCTGAACCTTTGATGAGCCAACACGAATAAATTCACCTGCTTCCAGTACACGTAACAAACGGGCCTGTGTTCCTAAGGGCATTTCACCAATTTCATCTAAGAAAATAGTACCGCCATTCACCGTTTCGAAATAACCTTTTCTTGCATCAACAGCGCCGGTGAACGAACCTTTCTCATGTCCGAATAATTCTGAATCGATTGTTCCTTCAGGAATAGCGCCGCAGTTAACAGCAATAAACGGATTGTGCTTTCTTGTTGATAAAGAATGAATGATTTGTGAAAACACTTCTTTACCTACTCCGCTTTCGCCATTGATGAGCACGGTTAAATCGGTAGAAGAAACCTGCACGGCAACATTCAATGCATGATTGAGGGAAGGAGAGTTGCCAATGATTCCAAACCTGTTTTTTATACTTTGTAAATCCATTGTTATTCATTTACGATGGTACCAAGCAATGTGCCTTTAGTACAATCATTCACTTTTACCATTACATAATCAGCAATTTTCAACCCGATAGCTTTCTTGTCATCGTTTTCTTTCGGGAACACAATCACTTTGTTTTGTGAGTTACGGCCCATCCAGAAATTTTCATCTTTTTTGCTGTTACCTTCTATTAGTACTTTATATGTGTTACCAACATCTCTTTTGTTACTTTCAACTGATAAAGCATATTGTTTGTCAACAATTTCCTGCAAACGCCTTTTCTTTATTTCTTCCGGCACATCATCAGTATACCTTCTCTCAGCAAGGGTTCCGGGGCGTTCACTATAAAAATACATATAGCCATAATCATACCTGCTGTAATCCATAATGCTTAATGTATCCTGGTGTTCTTCTTCTGTTTCAGAACAAAAACCGGCAATGATATCGGAACTGATGCCGCAATCGGGAATAATTTCCCTGATGCGGTCAATTTTTTTCATATACCATTCACGTGTATAGGTGCGGTTCATTAATTGCAATATTCTGCTGTTGCCACTTTGGACCGGCAGATGAATATAATTGCAGATGTTCTCATACTTGGCTATAGTAAACAACACCTCGTCTGTAATATCTTTTGGATGCGAAGTGGAGAAACGAATACGCAATTGAGGTGAAACCAATGCAACTTTTTCACCGCTACACTTTCGGCCTCACCTACCAGGCCGACACTTACGAGCTCGAACCGGACCTGACCCCGCCCCCGCCCCCGGGGGTGCCGTCCGACCAGACGCTGGTTGGGCCATTCCTTCGCTACGAAGTCATCGAAGACGCCTACAGGAAATTCAAGAATCGGGACAAGATCGAACGCCCCGAATACTTCGCCATGGGGTTCCAGTCACGCGTGCAGCTGGGCCGCTCGCTGAACGCCCTGGGTTCCAGTCGCGAGGTATGGCTGTACTCCGGCAGCGTGAGTAACGGTTTCGAGTTGCAATCGAATCACTCCCTGCTGATGTCCGGGTCAATGTCCGGGCAATACGGAGACGGCAGGGGCGAGCACCAGTTGTACAGCGGCTCCATGCGTTACTACGCGCCACAAGGCAAACGCGCGCTGTTCTTCGCGGGTGTTTCCGGCGATCTTGCCAGGAATTCCGACATTTCCGACCTTCTGTATTTGGGCGGGGACAACGGCTTGCGCGGCTACCCGCTGCGTTACCAGAGTGGAGACCAGCGTGCGCTGCTCACTTTGGAAGAGCGCGTCTACACCGACTGGTATCCGTTTCGCCTGTTTCGCGTGGGCGGCGCGGTGTTCTTCGACGTGGGCCGTGCGTGGGGCGGCGACAACCAGAACACCGTCAACCCAGGTTGGCTCAGCGATGTAGGCTTTGGCCTGCGCGTTCTCAGCGCTCGTTCCGCGTTCGGCAACGTGTGGCACGCGGATGTTGCATTC
>JANMOR010000403.1:0-3150 GCA_031369435.1 Chitinophagaceae bacterium | reverse complement strand
AAGCCATTCGTACCGAGATTGCAGACAACAGCTTTGTTTGGAATGCAAGTGTGATCTACAGTTTCAATAAAAACTATGTGCGCTGATATGCAAACGGAAATGGTAAGTTTGTGGGAGATGCGACAGGTTGAAACCATAGAGCAATTCTACAAGCGGAAATTTAATTGGGTGCCTGAAAATCTTCAGAAGGAACTCGGGCACTTCAATGTATTTCGGTTAGACCCTTATATAGGCAGCAATGCAGAACCGGTTCCTTACAGCCGCAGGGATTTTTATAAGATCACTATTACACTCGGCAGCGGTAAAGTTTTTTATGCTGATAAATGTTATGAGGTAAAACAACAGGCGCTTACTTTTTCGAGCCCGCAAATACCTTACAAGTGGGAGCACCTCGATAAAATAACAGGTGGTGTGTTCTGTATTTTTGATCAACAGTTTTTTCATCAGTTCGGCAATTTAAATCAGTATGCTGTGTACCAACCCGCAGGCAACCGGGTATTTGAGTTGAGTGATGATCAACTGGAAAAAGTATCACCTGTTTTTCAGCGGATGTTTGAAGAAATGAATTCGGAGTATATACATAAATATGATGTGTTGCGAACATTGGTGCTGGAGTTGATTCATTTTGCATTGAAAATGCAACCTGTTTCCGTCATCAGTGATCAACAACAGCTTTCTGCATCACAGCGCATTTCCACTTTGTTTATGGAGTTGATGGAGCGCCAGTTCCCGATTGATGAAAACCATCAAACATTAAGTCTCCGTTCTGCTTCTGATTTTGCCAAACAATTAAATGTACATGTAAACCATTTAAACAGATCGGTAAAAGAAGCAACGGATAAAACCACTTCGCAACTTCTTGCCGAACGCATTTTGCAGGAAGCAAAAATTTTACTAAAACACAGTCCCTGGAATGTTTCTGAAATTGCTTATGCATTAGGCTTTACAGAAACAACGCATTTCAATAATTTTTTTAAGAAGCATGTGCAGTTGAGTCCGTTGAAGTTCAGGAATATTTAATGTTTGCGACTCCTGACTCATTTGTTGCAGCAGCCGGGTTTACTTTTTTGTGATCTTCAGATCTTTAAAATATCCTTCTGTACCAACATCAACCCACAATGCAATAGAGCCGGAAGCATTTGCACCATGTTTCAAATCTGTTACAATAAGAGAAGGTTGTTTATTGTTATCAAGGAAAAGTTTTGCCTGTGCATCTTTCACTTCAATCCGCATGCTGATCCATTTATTCAGCTCCATATCTGCATAGACTTCATAACGCTCAGGCGATTCCTTGCGCAGACGATCAAACTTATAATCAGGATATGAATAATATTGAATGGAATGATTTCGTCGCACCTGGTCATTTGCTCTGCCATTGGTTGGACGCAAATAGAAACTCTCATACTTTGTATTACTGTTGTTGATTCGGAAAGCAATTCCGATAAACCCTCTTGCAAACTCCGGTGCATTTTTCAATAACCTGCTCAGCACTTTTACTTCGATGATGCCATTGCTGAAATCAACGTCTTTGATCTTTACAAATGTTGGCTCGTCCACTTTTTTCACACTTGAATCCTTGATTACTTTCACTACTTCACTGCCCATCAATTTTTCCATCGACATAAATACATGCACTGCTTCAAGTCTGCTACTTTCCAATTTAATCGTTTGTGCATTTAGATTTATTGAAAACAGAATTACCACAAAGAATAAGAATCGATTCATTGTAATAATTTATTGAATAAACGGAACCACGCATGTCCAAACAGCAATAAAGTTTTCTAAAAAAACACCGTGTGTACAATTGGGAATTATGCCAATCAGGCTATGTGGTATCATTTGTGCCGTTGCAACTACACGTTCAGGCGGATTGGACTGATCCATATCTCCTGCCATGACCAAAACAGGACACTGAATAGTTTGAAAAAAGGTTTTATCTAATGTAAGATAATTGTACATTTCGCCAAGTTTAGTAAACATTTCCTGCAACCTGTTTGGTTCAGGCATTAATGTCAATTGCTGCTTCCAATAAGCAGTATCCATAGCAATGGCTTGTTTTGTACTAAATTTAAAATCACGAAGACCAGGATGCAGTTCAGTTGCGCCAATAGCGATTAGTTTCCTGACTTTTTCAGGATACATACTTGCGAGTTTATAACCTGCATAGCCTCCGTCACTGAAACCGAGAACAATTACACTGTCTTTCGTTACAGCATTAATTACAGACATTACATCATTTGCCTTTTGCTCATAAGTTATCGGCTTTGTTCCAAGTTCTGATTTTCCATGTCCACGTGTAGAAACTGCGATGACCTGAAAGTTTTTAGAAAGACTATCAATGAATTGATGCATTTCATAGGTTGAGCCAAAAATACCTCCGTGCAAAACAACAACGGGTCTTCCTTTGCCATATACTTCATAGTAAATCTTTGCATCACCAGTATTTGCAAAATGACCTGCTTTTGGGTTATTGCCATATTGTATAGCATTAGCAGGCGAAGGTATTGATTGCATAAAATGTCTTAGCGGCTTGGCAGCGTCTGTTTGACAGAATATATCCAAAGACAGAAATATAAAAATGGAAAATAGTAAAGACCTCATTTCTTGATTTTATTTGTGAGTATACAACACTAATATAAAAGACATTTTATTAAAACTGATTTTTCCAAATCATCATTAATTACAATCCAATTTGTTTTGCATAGGTCTGGTTATCCCAAAACAAATGTTCTTCTATCATTACACCATTTTCCCAGATGCCAACTGTTGCCATTGGCATTTTAAACGCCTTGCCGGTTGGTTGTATAAATTTTCCATTTCCAATTGGCATTGGTTTAGTGAATGTGCCTTCGAATACTCCTGTAACTAAAGTATAATTTCCAGAACCAAATTTGATCGGATGTTCTTTGATCCTGGTATCGGGTGCGTGTACAAAAAGCTTCTTCAGATCTTCAATGTGTACATCAATACCTTCAGTTACATGACCATCAGGCCAGTACACTTTTATATTTTGTGCATGGCTTTCTTTCAACCTATGCCATTGTTGATTGCTGAAAACTTCATAATCCAATGTATCAAATGTTTTTAGACGGCTTGCAATGGTATCGTTAGAAGCGACTAACTCCATCGCTATCATTTTCAGGCTATCAA
>JANMOR010000347.1:0-11459 GCA_031369435.1 Chitinophagaceae bacterium | reverse complement strand
ACAAAAACAGGATCTGATAAACAAATTATAACAGTTGGGGATAAATGGGCAACATTCCAAAGTGAAAATTTTGATGCGGTTGCACAACCTCAATATGCAATTCTTGGTTTGAATGAAACTACCTTGACTAAAACGAAAGGGTATACCCCCAGCGCTGCAGAATTTAAATTATGGCTGGAGTGTGGGTTGCAAGCTTTCAAAAAATAAGATCAATCAAATCTCTTAATAAAAAAATCCCTTCACTGCCTGTGAAGGGATTCGGTTTTGTCAGGTTCTCGTACAGGAATGATTTTTACAGAGCGATTTGTTTTTCCGTCATCATTTTCCGCATATTAATGAGCCCGTAACGCATGCGGCCAAGAGCAGTATTGATGCTGCAATTAGTGAGCGATGCAATTTCTTTAAAACTCAAGTCTGCGTAATGACGAAGTACGATCACTTCACGTTGTTCTTCGGGTAACAGATCAAGCATCCGGCGGATGCGATCATAACTCTGGTTTTTCATCATCTTTTCCTCAGCATTTTCATTGCTGAAATTCAGTACTTCAAAAATATCATGGTTGTCACTGGTCTTAATAGTGGGAGTGCGTTTTACCCGGCGGAAATGATCGACACACAGGTTGTGTGCAATTCGCATAGCCCAGGGTAAAAACTTTCCTTCTTCTGTGTAACGGTTGTTACGGAAGGTATCAATGACCTTGATAAACATATCCTGGAACAGATCTTCGGCCAGGTATTTGTCTTTAACAAGGAGAAAGATGGAAGTATAGAGCTTGTCTTTATGACGGAGCACTAATGTTTCCATGGCTTCAGTTTCACCATTTTTAAATTGATGAATCAGCTGTTGATCAGTAAATTGTTGATACAGGCGCATACACTTCTACGGTTGATGGTTTTCAAAAAAGGGTTTCAGTAATAATAGACTGAAATTTTTAAGTAGAAGTTGTAGCTATAGGCTGAAGATATTTTGGGTTTTTTATCTTGATAATGAATTTCAGAATAAAATTAATAGAAAAAAATCAATTCACAAACATTCTGGATTATTTAACGTATTACCCCGTATTGGGCTAATGGTATTTTTCCTGCCCCAATCATTTACGAAATAAAGGAGACATTAAGATGTGGAGTAAACCTGCAGATTCCTTTGCTTAGCCGTAACATCAATCTGTTTATGAGTTAAATTTGTTTTTCTATGAGTACAGGGGTTCAAAATCAAGCGATCGATCTTACAGCAGTAATCAAAAAAGACGACATTTTTATCAAGGGAGCAAGGGTTCATAATCTCAGAAATGTTTCTGTTCATATTCCCCGCAATAAATTAATTGTTGTAACAGGTGTTTCAGGAAGTGGTAAATCATCTCTCACCATTGACACGTTGTATGCCGAAGGGCAGCGACGTTATGCAGAAAGTTTAAGTGCATATGCCCGGCAGTTCCTCAACCGCATGAACAAGCCCGATGTAGATTATATTAAAGGCCTGTGCCCTGCCATCGCCATTGAACAAAAAGTTATTTCCCGAACACCCCGCAGTACAGTTGGAAGCATGACAGAGATTTATGATTACATGCGTTTACTTTTTGCAAGAATCGGTAAAACCATTTCACCGGTAAGTGGAAAAGAAGTAAAGAAAGATGATGTGGCCGATGTACTGAAAACAATACAATTACAAAAAGACGGATCAAAGATTTTGTTGCTGGTGAAATTTCCGTTTCATGCCAAACGGAATGTAAGGGAGGAGTTGAATATTTTATTACAGAAAGGGTTTACAAGAGTTTACTTAAAAAGCCAGTCTGTAAAAAGTAAAAAGCCGGAAGCAGGAGAAATATTGCATATTGAAGATTTACTTGAAAAGACTGACAGTGAATTGAAGAAACTAATCGCTACTGACAATTCAGCATTCACTTATTTTGTTCTTATTGACCGGCTCATTGCCAAACAATTTGATGAAGATGAATTGCATCGTATCAGCGATAGCACAGGCACAGCATTTTATGAAGGTGAGGGTGAAGTTTACGTGGAGATAGATTCAAAAGAGTTGATTCATTTCTCTAATCGGTTTGAATTGGATGGAATTAAGTTTGAAGAACCTGTACCCAATTTATTTTCTTTCAACAATCCATATGGGGCCTGTCCTGTATGCGAAGGATTTAGTCAAATACTTGGAATTGACGAAGATCTTGTAATTCCTGATAAAAGTTTAAGTGTGTATGAAGGTGCAGTTGCTCCATGGAAAGGTGAGAAGCTGGGTTTGTGGAGAGAACATTTTGTAAAAGCGGCAGGTAAAATAAATTTTCCTGTACATAAAGCCATCATCGATTTAACGGCCCAGCAATATGATTTACTATGGAAAGGGACCGGAGCTGTTGCCGGAATTAATGATTTCTTTAAAGAAGTGGAACAGAATTTATATAAAGTACAGTACCGTGTTTTGTTGAGCCGTTACAGGGGAAGAACAGCCTGCACGGAGTGTGAAGGTTATCGTTTGCGTAAAGAAGCATTGTATATAAAAGTAGGAGACCGGCATATTGGTGAGTTATGTAAAATGCCTGTGAAAGATTTGAACACCTGGTTTGATGAATTGAAGTTGAGTGCTTTTGATATGGAAGTTGGTAAACGTATTTTGTTTGAGATCAACAACCGTGTTCAAACTTTATTGCAGGTTGGCCTTGGTTATCTTTCATTAAGCAGGTTAGCCAATAGTTTGAGTGGCGGGGAAAGTCAGCGTATACAACTGACACGTTCTTTAGGAAGTAACCTTACTGATTCATTATATATCCTTGATGAACCTTCTATCGGGTTACACCCTCGTGATACAGCTAATCTCATCACTGTATTAAAAGATTTACGTAACCTCGGCAATACGGTTGTGGTGGTAGAGCATGATGAAATGATGATGAGGGAAGCCGATCATATTATTGATATGGGCCCCTTTGCCAGTCATCTAGGCGGTGAAGTAATTGCTGAAGGAAATTATGAAGCAATCATCAGCAATAAAAAAAGTTTAACCGGCAAATATTTAAATGGAGAAAAAACAATTCAGAATTTTGGCGAACCAAGAAAATGGAACCGCAGTATTAAAATAGAAGGAGCAAGACAACACAACTTAAAAAACATCACTGTAGAATTTCCATTGAATGTATTGTGTGTTGTGAGTGGTGTAAGTGGTAGTGGAAAAACAACATTGGTAAAAAATATTTTATATCCTGCATTGAATAAACTAAAAGGTGAATTTGGCGATAAAGCAGGATTACATAAACAACTTTCCGGTGATCTGGATTCCATTGCACAAATAGAAATGGTTGATCAGAACCCCATTGGCAAAAGCAGCAGAAGCAATCCTGTTACATACATCAAAGCTTATGATGAAATAAGAGATGTATTTTCTCAACAGCCTTTAAGTAAGATCAGGGGCTTTTTACCCAAACACTTTTCATTTAATGTTGATGGAGGAAGATGTGATGCATGTAAAGGCGAAGGCGAGCAGGTAGTGGAGATGCAGTTCCTGGCTGATGTGCATTTAATATGTGATGTGTGCAATGGCAAACGATTTAAAGAGGAAGTACTGGAAGTAAAGTACAACGACAAAAGCATTTATGATATTCTGGAGATGAGCGTTGATGATGCACTTGATTTTTTCAGAAATGAAAAAGACCTGGTAAAGAAATTATCTCCGTTGGCTGATGTTGGTTTAGGTTATATCAAACTGGGCCAAAGCAGTGATACATTAAGTGGCGGTGAAGCACAACGTGTAAAGCTTGCTTCTTTTCTGGGAAGAGGGAATGGACAGGGAAGTATCTTATTCATCTTTGATGAGCCTACAACAGGTCTTCATTTTCATGATATCAATAAACTGCTCAAAAGTTTTCATGCACTAATTGAAAAAGGACATTCTGTTTTGGTGATTGAACACAACACGGATGTCATTAAACGGGCCGATTGGGTGATTGATCTTGGCCCTGAAGCTGGTGATGGCGGCGGTGAAGTTGTTTATGCCGGATTGCCATCAGGTTTGGCAAAAGCAAAAAACAGCCGCACCGCAAAATATATTCATTAATAAATAATAATGGTTTGATCCTGGTTGGTTCCTCCTGAGTCGGCAAGTGTAACCCTGTAAGTTCCTTTTGGCAAATGACTGATGTTTAATTCAATTTTTGATGGAAGTTTTTCATACCTGAACTGACCTGCCTTCATTGAATTCATAGTATAGATCGTTATGGTAAAAGGAGCTTGTATAGTTGTTTGATCAATGTTTAAATGTAATTGAGATGAAACCGGGTTAGGGTAAACACTAAATAGTTTTGTGTTTCTTTCTTCAATCTTTTCTATGGCTGAATAAAAAAGCTCAGCATTAAACCCAGTAGCCAGGATGCGGTAATAATGATTGCCTGTTGATAAAAAACTATCAATAGCAGCATAGTTGTTTTGAAGCTGATTGGTTTTTTTTGCTAATTGTTTGCTGAGAAGCTTCCAGTTTCTGCCATCAGAACTTTTTTCAATACTGTAACTTTCAATCTGTTCTTCGTCACTTACTGTCCATGCGATAAGACCTTGTTTTTTTGTATTTGGTTTTACATGAAATGATTGAAATTTTACGGGTAAAATAATTTGGGCAAATCCAGTTGGAGATGCGCCTGAAGCGCTGCTTGCAAAAGCTGGCCCAACAATGGTACCGTCAGTGTTGCCCGAATATTTGTTCACATTGCCAATTGTAATTACTGATGATGGTGAACCGGTACTGGTGATTAAACCATTTGTATAAATATTAATTGTTGAGTTTGACCCAAGATCAAGTTTGCCACCAGGTGCAAAATGCAATGTTCCATAAACTCTGATTGTTAAATTGGGGAAAGTACTGTAGACGTTTGATTTTACAGTAATGGTCATTCCTGCAGGAATTAAGACAATGTCCCCATCTTGTGGAACTCCTGAAGCACTCCAATTGCCTGCAACTGACCAGCCATTGCCGGTATTGCTGATAACAGTGCGTATAGCAGCATGTGTATTAAATGTAATATGTAGGAATAGCAAAAGAGGTAGTACTGTTTTCATGGATTTGGATTTGGAACTGTAAAACTAAGAGTAACTACTTAGATAAACAAGATAGAAAACACTAATGGGCAAATAAGGGTAATTGTTCTTTTTTCTCCGTATTTGTACTGATGGAGCAGTCGTAAACACAAAGAGTAAAACAGGAAATGTTTTACTACAAGCAATCAGTTACAGCAAATACGCTTGTGTAAAAAAATGAAATAGTAAGAAAAAAGGGAATGTTTATCAATAAAATCAACGTAACCGATCCATACTCTTTACGAGTTTGTCATCTTTTCTAATGCCCATCCAGGCAAGAATAAAAAAAACAGGAATTGCAAAACTAAGCACCGAGGTTAAAGTAAAACTGCCCTCTCTATATTGTTTTGTTTGCAGGAAATAAACAACTACTGCAATTACCTGCAACAGAAAGCCAAGTAATGCTAGCCGCATCTGCAACTTTCGGTTCTTAAATAAAAAAATAGCGAATAGAGAAGATAATGCAACAGCTACAGCTAATATGAGAAGCAGGAAATAAGAAGTACCGTTTAGTTCAGCAAAGAGTTTATTGTCTTTGTTTCCACTGTAAAACGAAAATTTCAAAGTGGCCAATGAAAAGATTGCTGCAAATAATAACCAGATGCTTTGAATTCGTTGTATCATTTTAATCAGTTAAATGTTCAATTCTGCAAATTGAAAATATGTTGTTATCCCAATTCAGGATATAAAGGGAACTGTTCCATAAAAGTATTTACTTCTTTTCGAATCTTATGCAGGATGGTATCATCATCTGCATTCATCAGGCTCCTGTCAATCACATCCACCACAAAATTCATGTGTTCTTCTTTCATTCCTCTTGTAGTTATGGCAGGTACCCCAGTGCGGATTCCACTCGTTACAAATGCACTCTTGTCATCAAAAGGAACCATATTCTTATTCGTGGTGATTTCCGCTTTGCCCAACACCTGTTCAGCTTTTTTACCACTGATATTTTTATTGCGAAGATCAATGAGCATTAAATGATTATCGGTGCCATCAGAAATAAGTTTATAATCTCTTTCAACAAAAGCTTTGGCCATTGCCTGTGCATTAAGCTGCACCTGTTTGGCGTAAACTGTAAACTCATCGGTTAAAATTTCACCGAACGAAACTGCTTTGGCAGCAATTACATGTTCTAATGGCCCACCCTGCTGACCGGGGAATACGGCCATATCCATGAGGTTACTCATCATACGTGTATTACCTTTTACATCTTTCAACCCAAATGGATTTTCGAAATCTTTGTGCATTAAAATAATACCTCCTCTTGGTCCACGTAATGTTTTATGTGTGGTTGAAGTAACAAAATGACAATGTTCAAATGGAGAGCTTAATAAACCCTTAGCAATTAAACCTGCAGGATGAGCCATATCGCACATCACAAAAGCACCTACTTCATCGGCTACTTTACGAATACGAACGTAATCCCAATCACGGCTGTAAGCACTTGCACCACAGATGATGAGTTTTGGTTTTACTTCTCTTGCTTTAGACTCGAGCATTTCATAATCAACTAGACCGGTTTCTTTTACAACACCATAAAAATGTGGTTTATATAATTTGCCGCTGAAGTTAACTGCAGAACCATGAGTCAAGTGACCACCCATACTCAAATCCAAACCAAGTATATTATCACCGGGTTGAATGATGGCGCTCATAACCGCTGCATTTGCCTGTGCTCCGCTATGGGGTTGTACATTGGCATATTCACAACCAAAAATTTCTTTCAACCGGTCAATGGCTAATTGCTCCGTTTGATCAACAATTTCACAACCGCCATAATAACGGCGGCCCGGATAACCTTCAGCATATTTATTGGTTAATACACTGCCCATGGCTTGAATAACCTGTAGCGATGTAAAGTTTTCTGAAGCAATAAGCTCAATACCATGACGCTGACGTTGTAATTCCTGGTTGATGAGGTTGAAAATGACCGTATCTCTTTGCATGCCTGGATGGATGTTTATTTGTTGATTGGTTTATACAAAAAAGTGCTCAAAATGTTGAGTAAGGGCAGAAGCGATCAAGTGTCAAAGACGCTTTAGGTCTGGATGCCGCATTAAAACTTCGGTATGCGAAGCAACAAATGATGATAAGAATTGTTGCTGCCAGATACCAAAATGCCATTCGCTTCGGCTTACAAGCCGCAAAAATAAGCCCGCAGAGTTAGTGAAGAGGCATTGCTGTGATCTTTTTTTAAACATCTTCTGTTCTTACTCAAAACTGGTTTATTCAAAAAGTCCTATTTTAGCCGCTTCGATTACTCGAAGCTTTATTATGAAGGCAATCATACCAGTAGCTGGTGCAGGTACAAAACTGCGTCCACATACATATACTCAACCCAAGGCCCTCATACCCATTGCCGGCAAAACGGTACTGAGTATCATTATTGATCAATTACAGGATGCAGGTGTGCATGAATTTGTTTTTATTGTGGGCTACCTCGGCGATAAAATCCAGGATTATATTAAAGAAACCTTTCCGCATATCCACAGCACATTTGTGAACCAGAACGAACGGCAGGGATTGGGGCATGCTATTTTATTATCACAGGAACATGTTCATGGCGATGAAGTGATCATTGTGTTAGGTGATACTATTTGTGAGTATGATATAAAAGAAGTCTTGAAAAGCGAAGTATCGATGCTTGCTGTAAAAAAAGTAGATGACCCCCGCAGTTTTGGTGTGGCAGAATTAGATGAAACAGGAAACATCCTGAAAGTGGTGGAAAAACCGCAGATTCCTAAAAGCAATATGGCCCTGGTAGGCATATATAAGATCAGGGATTCGAATATGATGTTTGATTGCCTGGCAATGAATTACAGGGATGGTGTAAAGAACAGAGATGAGTATAGTTTAACCGACGCACTTCAATGTATGATTGAAAAAGGAGCGCCATTTCAATCGTTTAAAGTATTGAACTGGTTCGATTGTGGTAATAAGGATTCATTACTTGAATCAAATGCAACGTTGCTCAAGAAATTCGGTACATCTATTTCACCTGATCATCGTTTTGAGAATGTAATTGTAGTGGAACCGGTAAGTATTGGTAAGAACTGCGAAATTAAAAACTCCATCATTGGTCCCAATGTGGCCGTGGGCGATAATACAACCATCAATTATTCTATTATTAAAGGATCCATCATTGGTTCTTATGCTGATCTGTATGATATCGTTCTGGAAGATTCATTGATTGGCAGCGATACAGAAGTAAAAGGCGAAACAAGAAGCTTAAATATTGGTGATAATACAGAGATTGATTTAGGGTAAGCACAAGTTTTTAGTTTTTTGTTACCGTCATTGGTAATTCTGTTGTTCTACTGTTGTGTCACTCACTTCATGGTTCATATCTTTAATGAACTTTTATAATCATCAGCTTTATTATTATGTTCAGTAACCGTATCACTCAACTTTTTGGTATTGAAAAACCCATCATACAGGCTGGTATGATATGGGCTGCGGGCTGGCGACTGGCAAGTGCTGTAAGCAATGCAGGTGGCTTAGGCATCATTGGCAGCGGCAGCATGTACCCTGAAGTATTGAGAGAACATATCCAGAAATGCAAGACAGCTACATCCAAACCATTTGCTGTTAATGTGCCCTTGTTATATCCTGATATTGATAAGCATATTGCCGTCATCATTGATGAAGGAGTGAGGATCGTTTTCACAAGTGCTGGCAATCCTAAAACATGGACATCCATATTAAAAGAAAAAGGGATTACAGTTGTACATGTTATCAGCAGCAGCAAGTTTGCACGCAAAGCACAGGATGCAGGTTGTGATGCAGTTGTAGCTGAAGGATTTGAAGCCGGCGGTCATAATGGTAGAGAAGAAACAACAACAATGGTGTTGGTACCGGCAGTTAAAAAAGCAATTACAATTCCATTAATAGCAGCAGGTGGTATTGCAACCGGCAGACAAATGCTGGCAGCAATGGTACTGGGTGCTGAAGGAGTGCAGGTTGGCAGTCGTTATGTTGCAAGTGAGGAAGCAAGCAGTCACCTGAATTTTAAACAGGCTGTAATCAACAGTAACGAGGGTGATACCGCTCTTACTTTAAAACAACTGACTCCCGTTCGCATGATTAAAAATGATTTTTATAAACTGGTGCTGGAAGCTGAACAAAAAGGGGCAACACAACAGGAATTGTTGCAGTTACTTGGAAGGGCAAGAGCCAAAAAAGGAATGTTTGAAGGTAACCTTGCAGAAGGTGAATTGGAAATTGGCCAGGTGAGTGCCCTGCTTGATGATATTTTACCAGCAGCAACCATCACTGAAAATATATGGCTTGAATTTCAAGAGGCTTTGGATAACCCATTAGGTTGATAAACGGCTCAGGAAGTTTTCAGAACATTTTAACAGGTTCAGTTGTCATATAAAAGCCATATTGAATTATAAACTTCAGTAACTTTAATAACTTATCATCGTAAAACAATTGTTATGAAGAAAATACTTTTTACTGCTGTTTTCATGACAGGAGTTTCAGTTGCTGTTTTTGCCAAGGCAGATAACGGAAATGAAACAGGTTCAGTTCAGGGAACCATTTTTGATGCAGAAACCAGGAAGCCGGTGGCAAATGTTACTTTCACAGCCTCCATCAGAAAGTCAACCTTCCAGAAAGAAATTGTTACTGATGCCAATGGCAATTTTAAAATCAGCAATGTGCCTGTTGGTGAACATTCCCTCATTATTGATAAGGTGGGATATAAAGCTTCACGTAAAGAAGGGGTTGTTGTGAAAGAAGGAATGATTATTAAAGTTGACTTTGAAGTAATAGAAGCTGAAGACGAAATTCATCAGCCATTTGTATCGCCCATCACCATTCATTCTTTTTAATTGTTACTATAACAAAAGAGCCCCGGCAATTTATTGTCGGGGCTCTTAGTTTTATGTAGTTTCTTTATTATGATTTTCTGAAAGCCCACTTCGCCATTTCTTTCAACGTAACCTTCTTTCCGTATAATAAGATACCTGTTCTGTAAATTTTTGCACTTAACCACGTGGTACATAAGAAGCCAGCAATCAATGAGATCATTGATAAACCTAATTCCCAGTATTCAACTGTGCCGGGAACACCAAATGGTATGCGGCTCATCATTACAATGGGTGATGTAAACGGAATGATGCTTCCCCAAACAGCCAGTGAACCACTTGGATTTTGCACTGCACTCATCATAATGAAAATGCCGAGGATGATGGGTAAAGTAATAGGCAACATTAATGACTGTGCTTCCTGCGGATCTTCATTTACTACACTACCTACAGCAGCAAACAAAGAAGCATAAAACAAATAACCAAACAGGAAGTAGAATATAAAGCAAGGAATGATCAGCGCCCAGTTAGCACTGAATACTGTAGTTTTTGCCTGCAGTATTTTTAATGCCATTGTATTATTCTGTGCCATGGAAGGCATGCTCTCATTCATTTTCTGTGCCTGTTCGAGTATTTCAGGAGAAATAAATAAACTGCTGAGCGATGATAAGATGAAGATGAGGATGATCCATAGGAATAATTGTGTTAAACCAACAGCTGCAATACCAATGATCTTTCCCAGCATCAATTGAAATGGTTTTACACTACTCACCATTACCTCCGCAATCCGGTTCATTTTTTCTTCCATCACACCACGCATTACAGCAGCACCATAAATAAACAAAATGATATAAATGATAAAACCACTTGCATATCCAATTCCAAGAGCAAGTACTTTATTATCTTCTTTAATTTCGGCTCCCTTTACCTGGTATGACCGGTAGTTCAGCGATTCTTCGTTTTCACTTTGCTGGCGAATGGAATCAAGTGTGTTTCTTGTTACACCCCTTTCCATCAACAAACGGTTTTCATTTATTTTTTGAATTTGATTTTTAATGGCTTCATCTGTATTCAACCCCAGTTGTTTTTCTGTATATAACCTGGCAGAATCAGCTTTTTGCTGGTTGGCTGAATAAATGATCAGGATACCTTCAAATCCTTTGTTCTTATAATTGTTTCTGTCAACTCCTGCAGGGTAGCCATATTCAACGGAGGCACTGTTTTTGAAATTATTCTTATAAAGCCCGCTTTGATCATTGACTGCAATTTTCCGTTGTTCAGTTCCATTTGCACCAATGAATGCTCCACCAAAAATGAGTGCAAACATCAGCAGCGGAAAAAGAAAGGTTGACAGTAAAAATGTTTTATTTCGGACTCTCGTAACATATTCCCTTTTAATGATGATCCAGATCTTATTCATATGATGCAATTAATTATTAGCAATTATTTTTCTTCTTTCATTTAATTATTCAATCCACCTCTTAATCTCCTCGGGGGAGGAGGAGTTTTAAGCAGTTACTGTTTGAAATTGTCTTGTAGCTGGTGTTCCTTCTACCAATCGTATAAATATTTCATTTA
>JANMOR010000318.1:0-3330 GCA_031369435.1 Chitinophagaceae bacterium | reverse complement strand
GTGAAAATCAAAAACCCAAATCCCCAATTCCTAGTTCCCAACAACCTATTTCTCTTCTTGATGTAAAAAACATCAACGTTTGGTTTCCTGAACAGAAAAAAATGTTTGGCAAAGCTTCTTCATTTATTAAAGCAGTGAATGATGTAAGCTTTGAGGTTTATGCAGGTGAAACATTAGGACTGGTTGGTGAAAGTGGTTGTGGCAAAACAACCCTGGGTCGGGCTTTGTTGCGGCTGGTTGAACCTACATCCGGAAGCATTTATTTGAACGGAGAGAATATTCTCAATAAATCATTATCAGCTTTTAAAAAACAACGAAAAGATCTGCAGATCGTTTTCCAGGATCCTTATTCTTCGCTCAATCCACGCATAACAATTGGCGATGCCATTGCAGAACCAATGCTGGTGCATCGGCTTCAACCCAATCAGAAAAAAGCAAAAGAAAAAGTAATGGAATTGCTGGAGAAAGTAAATCTTACTACTGGCCAGTATAATCGTTATCCGCATGAGTTTAGTGGGGGCCAGCGTCAACGATTAGTTATTGCAAGAGCCTTGGCCCTACACCCGTCTTTTATTGTTTGGGATGAATCGGTTTCTGCTCTTGATGTAAGTGTGCAGGCACAAGTACTCAATCTGCTAAATGATCTTAAAAAGGAATTCAGTTTCACTTCTATCTTTATTTCGCATGATCTGTCTGTGGTTCGTTATCTCTGCGACCGGATCATTGTCATGAATAAGGGGCGCATTGAAGAAACAGGTGCTGCTGATGATATTTATTACCGTCCGCAGACGGATTATACAAGACAATTACTGTCGGCAATCCCGGGTAATACCACAATGGTGGGGTAACGGTGGATAAGTTTCACCGAAATTCCGCTGATTCCCTTACCTTTGCACGCATTAAAAAGTAACAGATTCAAACCCGGTGCTGTAAGACGGGGTTTGGAAGGGCCCTCTGAATTTTCACCCCAACGCTGCGTTTGTATCTGTTACATAAATCTCTTTTACGCAGCATGAAATTATCCCAGTTTACATTCGACCTACCGCTTAACCTCATTGCCCAAAACCCTACAAAGAAACGTGAAGACAGTCGTTTGATGGTGGTTCACCGCAAAACAGGTCAAATCGAAAATCGCCAGTTCCGTGACATTATGGAATACTTTGATGACAAGGATGTGTTTGTAGTTAACAACACCAAAGTATTTCCTGCTCGTATGTATGGCCGCAAAGAAAAAACAGGAGCCAAGATTGAAGTGTTTCTTCTCCGTGAATTAAATAAACAAAATCGTTTGTGGGATGTGATTGTTGATCCTGCACGAAAGATTCGTGTTGGTAACAAATTATATTTTGGCGAAACAGAAGACCTGGTAGCCGAAGTAATTGATAACACTACTTCACGTGGCCGTACTATCCGCTTTTTGTTTGAAGGAACGGATGAAGAGTTCCGCACTGTATTATACAATATGGGCGAAACACCACTTCCCAAATACATCAAGCGCAAGCCCGATGATGAAGACCGTGAACGTTATCAAACTGTATTTGCAAAACACGAAGGTGCTGTTGCAGCTCCTACTGCCGGCATGCACTTCAGCCAGGAATTGATTAAACGTTTGGAAATACAGGGTGTGCGTTTTGCAGAAGTAACATTGCATACGGGTCTTGGAACATTCCGCCCTATTGAAGTAGAAGATCTCAGCAAACATAAAATGGATGCTGAATATTATAAGATTGATGAGTTTGCATGCAAGATTGTAAACAAAGCAAAAGAAGGTAAGAACCGCATCTGTTCAATTGGTACCACTACTATGCGTGCATTGGAAACTTCTTTTACTGCACAAAAATTATTAAAACCAAATGAAGGCTGGACCAATATTTTTATTCATCCTCCTTACAATTTTAATATTGCAGATTCATTGGTAACCAATTTCCATTTGCCTAAAACAAGTTTGCTGATCATGACCTGTGCATTTGCCGGTTACGATTTAACAATGGAAGCATATAAAAAAGCAATTAAAGACAAATACCGTTTCTTCAGCTATGGAGATGCGATGCTGGTGATATAACTTCAGAATCCCTCTCAAAACCGAGAGGGATTTTTTTTAAACCACTACCCTGACGACACACAACAATCATATTATGACGAAGACAGCAAAAGAATCTTTTATTATTATGACGGAGCTGGTGCTCCCCAACGATACCAATGTGTTTGGAAATTTAATGGGTGGCCGCCTCATGTACTGGATGGATATTGCTTCTGCATTAGCCGCAGGAAAACATTGTAATTCTCCTGTGGTAACTGCCAGTGTAGATAATATCTCTTTTGAAAACCCCATTAAGCTTGGTAACGTCGTACACATTGAGGCCAAAGTTACAAGAGCATTTAACAGCTCGATGGAAGTACATCTAAAAGTATGGGGCGAAGATACAACCCAGCAATACCGTTATAAAAGCAATGAAGCGTATTATACATTCGTTGCGCTTGATCCTAACCGAAAGCCAAGACCTGTTCCGCAACTCATTCCTGAATCAGAAGAGGAACAAAAATTATTTGATGGTGCTTTACGTCGTCGCCAATTAAGATTAATTCTTGGCGGCAAGATGAAAGCAAAGGATGCCGCTGAGTTGAAGGCATTGTTTGTAGAGGAGTAAATGCAACTACTTTATTCTGTAATAAAAATGAATGAACGATCTTCAAACTGGTTAATGGCAGTAGAAGTCAATACTTAAATCAACTAAATACAGGTTATGGAAAAAATAAATTGGAATAATATTCCCGTAGAACAGGTGAATCCTAAAATGAAACGACAATTCATTCATGGAGAAAAAATAATGATTGCCAGAATGGAATTTGAAGATGGATTTACAGTACCCTGGCACTCACACGCAAATGAACAAATCACAGAAGTCATCGAAGGTGTACTTCGGTTTTGGTTCGATGATGAGGAAGAGAATCCAATTGATTTATCAGCCGGTGATACAATTATTATTCCGGGTAATCGCCGTCACAAAGCCTTAATGATTGGTAAGGTAATCGAAACGGATACTTTTGCACCACCAAGGCAAGATTGGATTGATGGTTCGGATAATTATTTAAGGAAATAATAAAGTAAAATTGAATGATGAAAAAACTAAACAATGGATTTAGGCATACAAAATAGAGTGGCACTCATCCTGGCATCAAGCAAAGGATTGGGCAAGGCCGTGGCAATAGAATTAGCAAAAGAAGGCGCTAAAGTCATTATTTGCGGTACTGATGCAACAGCATTAGCAGTAACAAAGGCAGAGATTGAAACCTTTGCACCTAACCAGGTTGTATCGTATGTGTGCGATA
>JANMOR010000265.1:0-1751 GCA_031369435.1 Chitinophagaceae bacterium | reverse complement strand
CCTTTCACCCGAAAGCAAAATGATTGTTGAAATGCAGCGGCAGGTCTTCTGGCTCAACGATCAACTCAATACGCCTTCCCGAATTTTATTCAGTGGCAAAGTAGATTGAGATGTTGCCTTACTCCCCTTCAGGGGTTGGGGACATCGCTTTACAGCTACGGGGATAGCGCCGGATTTACACCGGACTTCCCTTTTAATCCCGACTATGAACATCGGGAACCGTTACAACCGCAAAAGTAGGGGAGCAGATGTTGTTCTTCAAAAATAGTTTTTGCACATCGGTTGTTAGAAAAAACACACAGTCATTCATCTGTTCATTTGAATCACTGGCCGATACAAATGACATTTCTTACTTTTAATCAACTTCATTTGCAGATGGCCCGTTCTAAAACCTTTACAGTGTTGCTTCATATTGCCTGCTGGTTGTTATTTTGCAGCGTGGTGATTGCATTTGTATCTGTGAACCAGGAAGGCGGAAGAAAAGCACTTCAGTTTTTTCACCCGTATTTTATTCAGTTCTATTTTATTTTTCCTGTAATTTTTTATTGCAACCGATATATACTCATTCCATTTTTTTTTGCAAAGAAGCAGTACGTCTTTTACTTTTTAAGTTTTGCGGTATTCTTTATGATTGTCTTCTGGCTAAGACCATTTGACGATTTGATGCAGATGCATATGAATGAGAACCCACCCGGACCTCCACCTGGCCGGATGATCTTTGATGAACATCAACCACCACCACGTGGCGACAGAAACCGTTTCGACATCATGAGTATTATCCTCCTCCTGCTGGTATGGTTATTTTCTTCGGCCATGTTTGTATTCCGTCAATGGCGCAGTTCAGAAGAAAGGGCATTACATGCAGAAGCAGATAAAGCCAATGCTGAATTGTCTTTTTTAAAAGCACAGGTGAATCCACATTTCCTCTTCAACACACTCAATAATATTTATTCATTGGCAGTGAATAAAAGTGAACATACAGCTGCAAGTATCATGAAGCTGTCGAACATTATGCGTTATATCACCGATGATGCAAAAGAAAATCTTGTGTCACTGTCGCATGAAATTGAATTCATGTCCGACTATATTGATCTGCAACGGATGCGTCTTGGAAAGCAGACAGAGGTTGATTTCCGGGTAACAGGCAATGCACAGCAACTGCAGATTGCTCCATTATTATTGATGAGTTTTGTTGAAAATGCATTTAAGTATGGTGTAAGTAATCATGAAGCATCAACCATCAGCATTGAATTAAAAACTGATGCGAAAACAATATACTTTGAAACAAAGAACAAATTATTCGACACAAAAAAACCAATTGAACGTACCGGCATCGGGCAAACCAATGCATTACAACGGCTTCAACGTTTGTATCCCGGTAAACATGCAATTGAATTTAATTCAGCAGATGGTTTTTATACTGTTCAATTAACTTTACAAACCTGATATAACCAATGCCTGTAAAATGTGTAGCCATAGATGACGAACCTCTTGCATTAGAGTTGATGCAGAAATATATTACTGATCATCCCGGTTTGGAATTGTTACAAACTTTTGATGATGCGGTAACGGCTTTTGAATTTTTGAAACAATCAATGGTTGATCTGTTATTTGTTGATATCAATATGCCTGATATCACAGGTCTTGACCTTGTGCGTTCATTGGAAAAGAAGCCGATGGTGATCTTTACCACAGCTTATAAAAAATTTGCGATTGATGGGTTTGAACTGGATGCCATTGATTATTTATTA
>JANMOR010000257.1:0-2698 GCA_031369435.1 Chitinophagaceae bacterium | reverse complement strand
GAAGCAATCCATGTAGTGCCCCACAATATGCAAACAACGGCTAATGCAAAAACAGCCTTCGCCCTTGTTCCTTTTTTATGAATGGTCAAAGGATTGAACACTGCTAAACTTTTAATTGTATCAGCAGAATAATTAAATGCTTTATTGATGTCGAGTTTTGGCATGATGGCCTCTCTTCCCATCCTTCTCTCCCGAGGAGAGAAGGCGGTGCTTTAGTTATTAATTAATCTTTTGTTCTTCCATATCATCAGCAAATCTTTTCTCAACTTTTTATCCTTCAAATAGTCAAAATTTTTAACAAGCTGGCCATGTGCTTAGCAAGCTTCCCTTTAGGGACGAGAGGGCCTAATGTTTAAAATGTCTCAAACCAGTGATCACCATTGCTAAATTTTGTTGTTTACAATATTCAATGGAATCATTGTCACGAATAGAACCGCCGGGTTGAATAAACGCAGTAATACCTGCTGCATGTCCCAACTGTACACAATCATTGAAAGGGAAGAAGGCATCACTCGCCATCACTGCACCTGTCAAATCAAAATTAAATTGTTTTGCTTTTTCAATACTTTGTCGCAAGGAATCAATACGACTTGTTTGTCCGCATCCTTTGCCCACTAATTGTTTGTGCTTGATCAATGCAATGGCATTGCTCTTTAAATGTTTGCAGATGATATTGGCAAATTGAAGATCTTCTTTTTCAGCCTCAGTAGTTTCCCTTCCACCTGCTTCTTTCCAGTCGTTATAATTGCCTTCATCAACACCCTGTACCAATACTCCGTTCAACAATGATTTGTATTGTACTGTAGTAATGGGTTGTTGTTTCAATTGAAGAAGTATCCGGTTCTTCTTCGACTTTAATACTTCCAAAGCATCAACAGCAAAAGAAGGAGCAATCAATACTTCAAAGAAAATTTCATTGATGGCTTCAGCAGTTGCTTTATCAATTTCAGCATTGCAAACCAATACACCGCCAAACGCACTTTCCGGATCACCAGCTAATGCTGCATCCCAGCTTTCTTTTACAGCTGGGCGTTGCGACACTCCACATACATTGGTATGTTTAATAATGGCAAAAGTTGTGTGGGTAAATTCATTGATGAGCTGTACCGCAGCATCCACATCAACTAAATTATTATAGCTTAATTCTTTTCCGTTCATTTGAGTAAACAATTCATCAAGATTGCCAAAGAACCGTGCAGATTGATGCGGGTTCTCTCCATAACGCATCACCTTTTCTTCTTTGTTGAAAGGTGTTTCAACAGATGATTGATGAAAATAATTGGAGATAGCTGTATCATAAGCTGTACACACATCAAATGCTTTAATAGCAAATGCACGACGTTGCTCATAGCTTGTTTCACCATTTTGATTACGCAGCATTTCTTCCAGCATTGCATATTCTTTTTTTGCTGCAAGTACTACTACATCTTTATGATTTTTTCCTGCTGCACGGATCATGGATGGACCGCCAATATCAATTTTTTCAATGATGAGTTGTTCATCATCAGTAGTGGCAACGGTTTCTTCAAAAGGATAGAGATCAACAATCACCAGGTCCAGTTCAGGAATATTGTATTGCTTCATTTCTTCCAGGTGCTGTGCATCCTCTCTTTTGCCGAGGATGCCGCCGAATACAGAAGGATGTAATGTTTTTACACGGCCACCTAAAATAGATGGATAGCTGGTTAAACTTTCAACAGGTATAATAGGAATGCCCAGCTTTTCAATAAACTGCTGGGTGCCACCGGTTGAATAGATGGTTACTTTTTGTTCATGTAACAATTGTACAAGTGAATCGAGACCATCTTTGTAAAAAACTGAAATGAGTGCTGCTTGAATTTTTTTTGTCATTGTTTAGCGTCAAAAAAATGAAAAATGTGGCGAACAACCGAGAAAGAAGCCGCAAAGGTAGGGGTCTACAAATTCATCACAAAAGCACCCTGTTCACTTGTGCAGAAATAGTTGAGATGCAAACGTTCGCAGTCTTTTTTCCAGAGATTGACCTTCCATTGTGGGTTGGAGCTGTCGAAGATCAGCAGCTTACAATCGACCGTTTTGAGCAGGTCGTTAATAAATAAGAGGGGATTTTTTGAAATGATCAGCACATCTGCTTTTATCCTGGCTGAAAGAGAGTCATAAAAATAAGATTGGTTGATGTGCATGATTTTTTTTCCGTTGATAACATATGAATTATTTTTTGATGATGAAAACAAAGCAGGTGAGTGATAAGTCCGGTGTAAAATTCTTGAAGGCTTCAAATGAAAATTGCGGAGAAACCCATCCTGTAATAATTCAGGATCACCTGTAAAGAAATACTGATCGCCCAGCATCAGATCAATGGCTGTATGCTGCGACAAATTATAAACGATAAGTTTTTGCTGCCGCTTTGTTTGATACAAGGAGAAGCTTTGCAGCAAAAAGAAGCCTACCAGGAACACTAAACCCCATTTTAATGCTTTAGCATTTTTCTGCAGCA
Organism: Chitinophagaceae bacterium; assembly: GCA_031369435.1. Taxonomy (GTDB): domain Bacteria; phylum Bacteroidota; class Bacteroidia; order Chitinophagales; family Chitinophagaceae; genus Lacibacter. The sequence continues at coordinate 222 of JANMOR010000257.1, read as the reverse complement.
ACCATATTCCTATAGCAGCAATGCATGCATATAATAAAATTGTTTGGAGGGGATGATGCTGAATGCCATCCGTTACAGCAAATGAAAAATGATCAACCCATGTAATGAAACCATTCATCAATTTTAATAAATAGCTGAGTATAGAACCAACAAATCAAGCAACAGGTTAAATAAACGAAACTGCAATGAGCAGGATTTCACCAAACAAAATCAAACTGCTTA
>JANMOR010000218.1:0-7342 GCA_031369435.1 Chitinophagaceae bacterium | reverse complement strand
CTGGCAGGCGCTTTACAGGATTGGGACAGGGCAATAATCATTGGCCGCCGATCTTTTGGTAAAGGATTGGTGCAGGAACAATTTAATTTAAGTGATGGCAGTGCTATCCGCTTAACTGTTTCCCGTTACTACACTCCTATTGGCCGCAGTATTCAAAAGCCTTATGTGCGGGGCAATAATGATAATTATAAAAATGAAGTAACTGAACGTTATTCAAATGGTGAGTTATTTCATGGCGACTCCTCTGCTCATAACGGAAAAAAATATAAAACAAAAGGCGGCAAACCCGTATATGGTGGCGGAGGTATTTCACCAGATCTGTATGTGCCCGTTGATTCATCGGATCTGTTGCCAAAAGACAAAAAGCATTTGTACAGGGAAATGATTGGTAATACAGCTTACTATTATTTTCTTCAAAACAAAAACAGTTTACTGAAACTGAAAAACCCGGATGAATTAAATAAGACAATAGCGTCAGACCCTGCAAGCTGGCAATTTTTAAAAACAAAAGCATTGAAGGATTCTATTCATATTGAGAACCTGCCTGCAAAACAACAACAACTGATTGGTCAGTATTTCCTGTCGATGCTGGGCCGGCAACTATGGCATAATGAAGGGTATGTTAAAATGAAGAACCTGAACGATCCGTTGATAAAAAAAGCATTGGAAGAGATCAGAAAATAAAAATAGCAACAATATAAAAATGGCATCGGTTAACGATGCCATTTTTATATAATAAGGTTGATGGTTGATATGAAGTTGTTTATTCTTTATCCAGTGTTTGCTTTTTCTCAATCCAGTAAGAAGTGATAAGGCCCAATCCTCCGCAAATACCCAGCAAAGAGAAATACATTACAGGATTGTCATCATCAATATGTAAAACATAATTGTGCATGATATAAGCAAGAAACAATCCTAAACCGGCGCCAACCAGTAACAATCCCCACTTGAGATTACGATATGGAGCAGGACGGTTTGCAAATTCTTTAGGGTTCATCCCTTTTTCTATCATTGACATATTTTCTCTGTTGCGTAAATAGAAAAGACCAAAGAGCATAGCCATAGCGCCAAGAGGTACCATAATTGCTACTAAAAATTCTCCGTTCATAAATAAGGTTTTAATAATGTTTTAAAATGTGTTCTGCTTCTATGACAACGGCAGAAAAAGTTTGGTTACACCCAATGAGCAACTTTTTTCAATTGCCGGCCGAATATTTTTTACACCTTTATAGCAGGCAATGTAACCTGTTTTGAATCGGCAGCGTCTAAACTGGCAGATATGCATGTTGGTCCATCGGATAAAGAAATCATTACCCGGGTTTTACAGGGTGAACAAAAGGCGTACGAGTGGCTGGTCACCCGTTACCAGTCTTTTGCATTTACGATGGCCTTTCGTTATACAAAGAACAGGGAAGATGCTGAAGAAATCGCTCAAAGTGCATTTGTAAAAGCTTATCGCTGTTTGAATGATTACCGGGGCGATGCTAAATTCAGCACATGGCTCTACACAATCGTAAGTTCATTGTGTTTAACGTTTTTGAGAAAAAAGAAATTGACCATTCATTCATTAGATCATGAGGCGGTGTTTGAAGTGGCTGATCGTGTTGATTCCGGCATGCGTGCCAATATCGTTGAAGAGAAATCAAAGATCAAACTGGTGAATGATGCTATAGCGCTTTTAAATCCCGATGATGCAAAAGTGCTGAGCTTATTTTATAAGGGCGATCAATCACTTGAGGAAATTGGGTTAATCATGGGTATTGAACCTAATAATGCTAAAGTAAAACTGCACCGTGCAAGACAACGACTGAAAGAAAAGATGCAACAGCATTTTGCAGTGGAAGTAGAAGAATATATTCAATCTTAAAATCTGTTTTATGAACCAGGAACAAATGGATGTACAATTATGGAACTATATTGATGGCAGAGCCAAGCAGGAAGAAGTTTCATTTGTTGAAAGCATGATTGTCAGCGATATTCTCTGGCGCAATAAATACAAAGAGTTACTGGAAGTAAATCAACTTCTTAAAACTGATATGGAACTGGAGCAACCTTCTATGCGATTCAGCAAAAATGTAATGGAACAGATCGTTGGCTTACAACCCGCCAAAGCAACTGTGAAATATATCAACAAAAATATCATCCGTAGCATTGCCGCTTTTTTTATACTAACGATTACAGGATTTCTTGTTTATACTTTTACAACTGTCGATTGGGTTTCAGCAAGCGGAACTTCCCCACTCCCATTCGATCTCAATAAATTAAATCCCGGGCAATTGAATGTCAGTAAGCTCATGAGCAGTACATGGATCAATATCATCCTGATGGTGAATGTTGTATTGGGATTGATGCTGCTGGATAATTATCTGCGCCGGAAGAAAAAATCATCTGTTCAGCATTGATGTATCAATTATATAAAGTGTTGTGTTATTACTGAAAGTATCTCTCCTTTACAATTCGTAACTTTGTTGCATTCCGGAAAAACCGGACAACAAATATGGATATCAAAAACAATATACTTGAAACCATTGGCAACACGCCTTTGATCCGCTTAAATAAAGTAACCAAAAATTTTCCTTGCGAAGTGGTGGCCAAAGTTGATTATTTCAATCCCGGCAATTCCATCAAAGACCGTATGGCTTTAAAGATGATTGAAGTAGCTGAGCAGGAAGGCAAACTAAAACCCGGCGGAACAATTATTGAAGGCACCAGTGGCAACACAGGAATGGGATTGGCATTAGCTGCAGTAGTGAAAGGATACAAATGCATTTTTGTAACAACTGATAAACAATCAAAAGAAAAAGCTGATATATTAAAAGCAGTTGGTGCAGAGGTGATTGTTTGTCCTACTAATGTTTTGCCCGATGATCCGATGAGTTATTACAGTGTAGCTGCAAGATTGGCGAAAGAAGTTCCCAATTCCTATCACATGAATCAGTACGATAATCTTGCTAATCGCCTGGCACACTATGAAACCACAGGTCCGGAGATATGGAAACAAACAGATGGGAAGATCACACATCTTGTTTGCACAGCCGGTACAGGTGGCACCATTACAGGTGCAGCACAATATTTAAAAGAACAAAATCCAAACATACAGATTTGGGCTATTGATGTATATGGTTCATTGCTCACCAAATTTTTCCGTACCGGCGAAATTGATATGAATGAAGTGCATCCTTATATCAGCGAAGGGTTTGGTGAAGACTTTGTGCCAAAGAATTATGATATGAGTGTAATTGATCATTTTGAACAGGTAACAGATAAAGATGGAGCCATCATGGCACGCAAGCTGGCAAAAGAAGAGGGTTTGTTTTGTGGTTACAGTGCAGGCAGTTGTTTCCAGGGTTTATTGCAATTAAAAGATCGTTTAAAGAAGGATGATTTAGTTGTTTGTATTTTTCATGATCATGGAAGCCGCTATGTTGGCAAGATCTATAATGATCAATGGATGATGGAAAGAGGTTTCTTAGATGTAAAAACATTCAAGGATCTGGTTTCATCCCGTTCACACAATCGTCTCATCAGTATTGAACCAACACATACGGTTGCTGAAGCCGTTGAACTGATGAAGAAATATGATATTGAACAAATACCGGTCATTAACGGAAGCGGTGTAGTTGGTTCTATTTCAGAAAACGGATTGTTTTCAAAAGTTTTTTCTAATCCGGAAATAAAACATGCAAGCGTAGAAGCTGTAATGGAACCGGCACTACCGCTTGTTGCTTATGATACACCAATTGAACGTCTGAGTGTTCTCATTACAAAAGAAAATGGTGCAGTATTAAGTAAGGATGAAGCAGGTAATCTTCATATTGTAACAAAGTATGACATTATTCAATCGCTTACAAAATAAAAAGTATTCAAATATTTTTTTAAACCGCAACAATTTGTTGCGGTTTTTCTTTTTTAAATCTTATTGTAAATGAATATATAAATCTAAAATGATTTTTTACTGAGGGAAACCGTTGTTGATTAAGTAAGAACACTTATTGTGTTCACGTAGTTCTACGTTTACAGGGGTAATTACCGATCATTTAAAATAGAGAATTAACGCTCTTGTTGGGCGTTACTACCCAACATACATTTGTATTCGGAAGTTGATTGAAACAATATCAACGCTGAAATACGAAAAACACTTAGTTGAACTATCCAAATCCATTCAAAAACCAAAAAAAGAAATCCAATATCAGTCAGCTTCCTTTTTTTTAAAATAGTTTTAATCCAATAACCTATAAGAGAACTAAAAACCGTCTTAAAATCCAAAGTCCTAACTGAATGAAGAAACCGAACCAATGCCTAACGAAGAACCTAAGTTGAAATCCAAATGTCCAAGTGAAGAACCAAAATCCAAGTCCGAAAGAAGAACCAAAGAAGAACCAACAAAAATCCAAATGTCCTAACCAATTGAAGAACCTATCCTAACATCCTGAAAAAAACCGAAAACAAAGCCAACCGACTCAGATTCTTCTGAAACGGAAACCAAGAGACCAAAAAAGGCTTAAAAAAGATCTGGATCCTAAGAAAACTAACGAAATCCAAGTTGTTTATCCTCTGAAAATCCAGGTCTTTTTTCTTTTTATCAATCCTCAAGAGAGATTTAATAGAAAAAAGATGCTCCCGGTTCCAAGATCCTTTGAAGTATTAGTTAAGAAAGAAAAACCGTCAACACCAAGGAACCGCTGAATTTTTTAATTTGCCTGTTTGAAAAAACAGGCAAATTTGTTTTATGACATTCCCTCCCCGCCGGATTATTAGTTTAGTACCATCTCAAACTGAGTTACTGTTTGACCTGGGTCTTGATGAAGAAGTCATCGGCATTACAAAATTTTGTATTCACCCTGCACATTGGTTCAAATCAAAACAACGGATTGGTGGAACCAAGCAATTGAACATTCCATTAATCCAATCGCTCAAGCCCGACATGGTCATTGCTAATAAAGAAGAAAATGTAAAAGAACAGGTTGAGGCAATTGAACAGTTTTGTAAGGTCTATTGCAGTGATATCAGTACACTGGCTGATTCTTTTTTGATGATAGATGAAATTGGGAAGCTTACAAACAGCAGTTCAAAAGCTAATTGGCTGATTAAATCAATACAAACTGAATTTTCAACTTTACATGCAACAGCAAAACCTGTTATCAAAGCTGCTTACCTGATCTGGCAAAACCCTTACATGACAATTGGTGCTGATACATTTATCAACGATATGCTCAAACTGGCGGGTTTTGAAAATGTATTTGCCGATAAAAACAGGTATCCTGAAATTTCAATAGAAGAATTGTCAGCAGCAGGTGCTGAGCTGATCCTGTTATCATCAGAACCATTTCCCTTTAAAGAAAAACATGTGATGGAGATGAAAACATGGTGGGCTGAAAATAGCTTACATCCATTACCTCAATTTAAAATTGTTGATGGTGAAATGTTCAGTTGGTATGGAAGCCGCCTGCTTCAATCAGCAAACTATTTCAGAAAACTGAGAGAAAGCTTATTTTTAAATGATGAACCGAATTATTGATAACAGGCTTTTTATTTCAATTGGCTTTTATATTCTTTTATTTATATTCTGTTTGCCGTTTTACCGATACCTGTTTGACGTAGATGCCATTGGATATATAGGAGCGGCCAAACAATATATAGCCGGGAATTATCAATTGGCTGTTAATGGATATTGGCCCCCGTTACATTCATGGATCATTCTGCCCTTCATCAAAATGGGCATGCTTCCTGAAGATGCATTTAAATATTCAAATGCATTGATCGCTATCGGATCATTATATGCTTTGCATCTTCTGTTAAATAAAATTGAAGTTACTGAACCGCTTAAAGCTGCTATCCTGTTTACTTCTGTTATAATATTTCTCCACTATACTTTTTATCAACTGGCAGCAGATTTATTACTTGTGTTTTTATTACTTCTTCTTTTTAATCTTGTTCATCATAAACGCTTTTATTCCAGTATCTACCTCAATATGATTGCGGGTTCAATTGGTGCGCTGGCTTTCTTTGCAAAATCATATGCTTTTCCTTTTTTCATTTTGTACTTTATACTTCTCCATTTGTTCTTTAATCCCAACGGAGCTAAAAAGTTTTATTTTATCATAGCAGGACTCACTGTGTTTTTTATCATTTCATTTCCATGGATCAGTTTACTTCACTGGAAATATGGGGAGTGGATGATTGCACATGGAAAAAACAACTATGGTTACTGGGATGTAAAGTTCAGAGATCTATCGGGCCCACTCCTGGTAGCTCCACCTTATAAAGGCTCGCCAGCTATTTGGGAAGACCCCTGGAAAATTGAAAGACTTAATTTCAGGAATGCAGAAGCATCAACCATTGTTCTTCATCAAATAAGAATCATCTTATTCAATATACAGCAGTGGTTAAAATCGATTCATGACCTTTCAGTTTTAAGTGCCGGTATTTTATTCACTTCGTTTATTTACTATATAAAAGAAAAAAACCGGTTTTTTCTTTTTCTGTTGATTTCCGTTTTTTCTTTATCCGTTGGTTATTTACTATTTCATATTGAAACAAGATTTATCTGGAGCTTAACTTTTTTAATACTGATTGCAGGCAGCCTGCTTTTATCAACACTCTTATCCAGCATTCAATTAACAAGCTGGCAGAGATTAACTGTTTGGCTTATTTTTTTCGGCAGCTTTTTATTGGAACCAGTGAATGGCTTAAAGGACAATCTCTTCATTAACCGGGATCTTTATAAAACTGCAGAAGTGGTGAAAAACCAATCTGTTCAAGGATCCTTTACCTCCAATAAAAAACAAGGTGAAAGCATACTCATTGCTTACCTCAGCAACAATTCCTATTATACTCTGATAAAACCAAGTTTTACAACCAATGAACTAATGGCTGAAATGGAACAGCATCAAATCCGCTATTACTTTTTTTATTATGACTCGCAGCAGGAAAAAGAAGGATTTCTCAAGGGCCAAATAGCTGCCAAAGCACAGCAAATAAAAGAATTAGAACCGGGATTGCTGGTACTCAGCTTTTACTAATGAGTGTTATTATCAACCGATAAAAAGTCACCGCTTAAAGCACCTAATCAGTATTTAACTATCTTAGCGGCCTTAGAAAAGGGAACTCGAACCCTTATCAGTAATTTTTAATTAATAACAATGAGCAAATACAAACCCGGCGTACTATTTGGCGAAGAACTGGAAGCATTATTGAACGATGCAAAAGACAATCAGTTTGCACTTCCGGCAGTTAATACAATTGGTACCAATACCATTAATGCTGTTTTGGAAACAGCAGCCAAAGTAAATTCTCCGGTCATTATTCAATTCTCAAATGGCGGTGCCCAATTCATTGCTGG
>JANMOR010000190.1:0-1727 GCA_031369435.1 Chitinophagaceae bacterium | reverse complement strand
AATACTATCTTTTTTCAACAGTTTCCCTAAATCAAAATCATTTGTTGTTAGCCGTAAATCATACTTTGCTGTTTCTGTATTTTTGAAATTATTGATCCTTCCTTTTAAAGAAGCTCTACCATAAGTGCCCCCAAGTTGTATGTTGGGTTGCACACTATTCATATCACCTTTTGCAGTGCCTTTTAATGTAGTAATGGATGGTAAACTGATTAACGCCAATAACGAATCTGGAATAAATGAATTCATAAATGCCCTTTGTATCCTGCTTTGTCTTATAGAAATATCATATTTTAATCTGTCCGGTTTATCAAAATTCTGTATATCTCCTTTACCGGAGAATTGAAAACTATGGCTGCTCATATCTATTGTTGCATTCACTTTTTTCAGGGTGCCTTTTAAATGAGTACTGATGCTTACATTTTCTGCTGCTGCAATAAGTTTTTTATTGCCTGCCAAGAACTTTATAATGTCGGATCGTGGGATATTAGCCTTGTAAATAACAATATCATAAGCAAGCCTGTTGGTATCTGTGATATTGTACAGCGTGGCTTTCGCTTTAATATCAGTGCCGGATAAACCAGTTACCTGTAAATAAGGAATATTTAATTGCTGCAGGCTGCCAGTCATTTCGGTATTCAGCTTAATGATATTATTGCTGAATTTTTCGGGCGGCATTGATTTTTTTAATGATGGCATCAGCAGGTACAGGTCATTTACAGCAAGGATGCTGTTATTCAGTTTAACTGCAACCGAACTGTTTTGAGGAGCGGTCTTTAACTGTTTTATATCATCATATTTAATAACAATACTGTTCTGTATGATACTTTGTGGTGTTTTTATAAATAATTCAGTGGCACTGATACCAGTTTTATTATAAGCAATTTTGGCATGCACAGTATCCAGCGTAAAACTGCTTTTATCAGCAAAAGAAAATTGCTGAACCGCTACATTGATACTGTCAGGCGAATAAAAAATATCATTTGCGCTGGCGTTAATATTGCTGAGGCCAAAGTGTGCTAAATCGAATCCTTTTTGAGGCGGCATAGCATTATCGTCAAAAAGAATTTGATTGTTTTTCATCCTGATTTCATTCACTTTAATACTCCAGGCAGGTGCAACCGCAATTGTATCTGAGGAGTTGACCAATTCAGGTTTTGGAGAAATAAACTGAATGAATGAACTGTCAAGAAGCAATTTATCAGCAACTATTTTTTCCCCTGTTAAATCAAAACTTCCCTTTGTTATTAACAGATGGTGCATGTTATTGGCATAATACATACCGCTTATCTTATCATTCACCACAACATTTATCTTTTTAATATCTAATTCTTTTGCAGTAATCAATAAATTATATCCAGTTCCTGTAACCGTATCTTCATGGGCATTAGTTGTTGTCATAACAAAATCAATACTGTCCCCATTCATTTTATCAATATCAAATTGCAGCTTGTCTGGTTGAAATTTGTTAATCGTTGCATCCAGCTTATCCACTCTTGCTGTGAAAATATTGCCGCCATAATTATCACGGAAATTGAGTACAACCCTGTCGAGTAAAATTTTTTGAAGGGTAATATTTAAAGGCGTGGTGTCTTTAACCACAGGTGCAGCACTATCGCCTGCCTGGAAAGCATCTGTAATAAACTGGAAATTGAAAATTGAATCAGGAGGGACCCTTTTAATTTTTGCAATTATATTGTTTAGGGATATTTCCTGTATTTCAATATCAA
>JANMOR010000189.1:0-4731 GCA_031369435.1 Chitinophagaceae bacterium | reverse complement strand
ATTTTGTAATTACAGAATTGATATTCCTGTTCATCATTACTGCTTACGATCATTAATCGGTCTGCACAATAATCATTGATGAGCCGGTGATATAAAGAAATGCCATCTGCATCCAGGTTGGTACAAGGTTCATCCAGCAATATAACAGGCACATCACTTAAAACAGCCTGGGCCAGTTTTACACGTTGTTTCATGCCACTGCTGAAATTGCGTATTTGTTTGTCTTTTGCGTTATCCAGTCGCAACAAAGAAATAATATCAGTTTGCGTAAGAGAAGAAAGAAATGGTTTGAAGGATTGATGAAAGGCCAGGAATTCAAGCAAGGTCATTTCTTCAGGCAGTTCTAAATATGGTGCAGCAATGCTGATATATTGATGATGTTTATCGGGTGCAATAATTCCATGAGCTGTTTGCATGTCAATTGTTCCTTCGCTATGTTGAATAGCACCTGCAATTACCTGCAATAAAGTTGATTTGCCTGAACCGTTGTTGCCAGTGATTGCATATGCATTAGCGTTATTAAATTCGTAAGTGAAGTGACGAAAGATCCATTCCCTGTTGTATCGCTTGCCGCCATCAGAAAGCAATATCTTCATCAGCATTATTTTTAGAATGACGTTTAATGATGCCGATCTCTGATTGTTTAATAAAATCTAAGATCTCATCCCTGGCTTCAGTAACAGGCAGCATACTTTCAATGAGCTCCACAGCTTTTGAAACAATGTGTTTTTCTACAAACAGGATATGATAGAGTTTAAAAATTTCTTCAATGGTTTGTTTGCTGTAACCTCTTCTGCTTAAGCCAACATTGTTGATGCCAACATAACTCAACGGTTCCCTTGCTGCTTTTACAAATGGTGGTACATCTTTACGAATGGCACTCATGCCGGCAATATATGTATGACGACCTACATGTGTAAACTGGTGTGCTGCACTCATGCCGCCAATAATAGCATAATCATCAACTGTAACATGGCCAGCCAGTTGTACTGAGTTTGCAAGAATAACATTGTTGCCGACCATGCAATCATGCGCCACATGTGCATAAGCCATAATGAGACAGTTATTACCAACCTTGGTTGTATTCTTATCTGTTGTACCACGGTGAATGGTTACACATTCACGAATGGTTGTGTTATCGCCAATTTCAGCTAATGTATATTCTCCTTTGTATTTTAAATCCTGCGGTACGGCACCAATTACAGCACCGGGAAATATGTTACAGTTTTTTCCAATTCTTGAACTGGAGAAAACGGTTACATTGCTCATGATATGTGTGCCGTCTCCAATGACCACATCATCATGAATAACTGTGAACGGATCAATGCTGACATTTTCTCCAATTTGAGCATTCGGGTGTATATGAGCGAGGTTACTAATCATTCTTTGGTCGTTTTACAATTTGAGCAGTGAGATCACCTTCACAAACCACCTTGCTGCCCACAAAGATGGTTCCCCTCATTTCAACAATACCACGCCTGATGGGATTTTTTAATTCCATTTTTAAAATTAAGGTATCACCGGGAACAACTTTCTGTTTGAATTTACAGTTATCTACTTTGAGGAAGTATGTATCATATTTATCTTCTGTATTCTTGGGAATGGCCAGCAAACCGCCACATTGTGCCAAAGCTTCAATCTGCAAAACACCCGGCATTACGTAATTCCCGGGAAAGTGTCCTTGAAAATAAGGCTCGTTATAGGTTACATTTTTTACACCAACAATATAAGTGTCCGTGAGATCAATGATCTTATCTACCAATAAAAAAGGATAGCGATGTGGTAATATTTTTTCAATAGCTGTTACATCATGCACCGGTACTTTTTCAGGAAAGTAGGGTGGCACATTTGCTTTGAAACGATTCTTTTTAATATGCTCTTTGATCTTTTTTGCAAACTCTACATTGCTTGCATGACCGGGCCGGTTGGCGATTATATGTGCTTTAAAAGGCATTCCAACCAAAGCCAGATCACCAACAAGATCAAGCAACTTATGCCGTGCAGGTTCATTGGGGAAACGAAGCTGGAGATTATTTAAATAACCTTCGCTGGTAATAGCAAACTTCTTTTTGCCAAATGATTTTGATAAGGTTTCCAGTTGCTCATCACTTACCGGTTTATCAACCACCACAATGGCATTGTTAAGATCGCCGCCTTTAATAAGATTATTTTTTAATAAATATTCCAATTCATGAAAGAAAGAAAAAGTACGGCAGGGTGCAACTTCAGTATTAAACTCACTCACATTACTTAGCTGTGCATGTTGCGTTCCAAGAACAGGTGAGTTGAAATCAATGAGTGTATTGATTCGGTATTCAGTTGAAGGCATGGCCACCATCTCTACCTTTTTATTTTCATCAAGGAAATAAATGTTGTGATCAATATTATACCAAACCTTAATGGCATCCTGTTTCTTCTTACCTGCTTTTTCCAATGCTTCTACAAAGGGCTGTGAACTTCCATCCAAAATAGGAATTTCAGGTCCATCAATCTTTACCAATGCATTGTCTATTTCGCAACCAACAAAAGCGGCCAGCAAATGCTCTACTGTATTGACTGTTGCTCCATTGTTGGAAAGGGTAGTACTCCGGTTGGTTTCAACCACAAAATCAACATCAGCCTTTACTGTTGGCTGATCTTTTAAATCAGTCCGTTGAAAAACAATACCTGTATTAGGCTCAGCCGCTTCCATGATCATCGTTACCGACTGACCAGTATGAATACCTACGCCTGAAATGGTAATGGTTTCTGCAAGTGTATGTTGGTTGGTACTGCTGCTGCCGTTACTGCTGCTCATAGGGCACGAAAGTAGTAAAAAGCGTCAAATGAGGAGGTATTCGTAAATAAAAGAAGGGCGAAAAAGATCAAATACTTGCTTTCTCAGCCAGCAGATGTTTAATCAGCAGTTCCAGTTCTGCTATACGTCTTTCCATTTCGGGGAGATTACGGAAAATGGCCTGGCTGCGGAGAGTGCTGGTATAATCAAAAGCAGGTGAGCCAGTAACCACACTGTTAGGCACTTTCAGCGATTTGCTTACACCGCTTTGTGCATTGATACGGCTGCCATCAGCAATACTGATATGACCAACAATACCAACCTGCCCGCCAATCATTACACGGTTGCCCACCTTGGTGCTTCCGCTAACACCACTTTGGGCTGCAATCACCGTATAGCTACCTATCTCTACGTTATGTGCTATCTGAATAAGGTTATCAAGCTTGGCGCCTTTATGAATAATGGTTGATCCCATGGTGGCCCTGTCGATACAACTGTTTGAACCAATTTCTACTTCATCTTCCACCACCACATTGCCAATCTGCGGCACTTTTTTATATGATCCATCTGGCTGAGGTGCAAAACCAAATCCATCGCCCCCTAACACCGTTCCTGCATGAATGATGACTTTATTACCTACCACACAATCATGATAAATCTTTACACCAGGGTGAAGAATACAATCATCTCCAACAGTTACATTATTGCCCAGGAAGCAATGAGGATATACTTTTACATTTTTGCCCAGCTTTACATTTTCACCGATATAAGTAAAGGCTCCAACAAAAACATTTTCTCCAAGAATAGCATTTTTTGCTACAAAGGATGGTTCCTGCACACCCACCATTTTTTGCTCCATCAACTGTTCGTAGGTTTGAAGTAAAGTGGCAAATGCACTATAGGCATCGGGTACACGTATAAGAGTGGCGGAAAGTGATTGTCTTAATTCTAAAGATTCGTTGATGATGATAAGTGAAGCCCCTGTTGTATATAAAAAATCTTCATATTTTGGATTGGCTAAAAAAGACAGTTGTCCTGCAACAGCTTCTTCAATTTTGTTGAAAGAACGAACCGTTGCGTTGGGGTCACCTTCTACTGTTCCTTTAATTATGAGTGCGATTTGCGAGGCCGAGAACTCCATGTATCCTGTCTTATTTTTTAAAGTTACTTTCAAAAACGCTTCGAAACAATCTTTTATGATCCCATTTGTCCACTTTTAACGTATAGGAGGGTAACAAAGGTAAAATTTCTTATTAGGGCTGTCAATCGCTTTATGGATGAGGGCATATTCAATGGTGGAGATATCCTTTATACTTCCATCTTTTAACAGGATATGAATTCGTTCATTACCGGGATTGTACATTCTGTTTTCGGCAATACCATTAAACACAAAGAAAGAAACCTCATCAGCAGTTATAGACAATTGTTCCTGTACTTTATGTTGCATGGCCTCAATTTCTTTTTCAGCAAAGGGTTGCATTTGCAGTTTTGTTTTGAGCATGGTGCGGTTCAGCAGCCATTCACTTAAAGTACTTAACACTTTATCGGGATGATGTCGCCATTTTTTGATGGAAGCCAGTATATCATAATCATCCAGTTCGCAAAACTTATCCAGGTTGGCTTTGATAAATTGTGATGCCTGCGTCGTTCTTAAAAACTCATCCAATACGGGGGAAGATGAAAAAGCACCAGGCTCCATCTTAGCCAGAATTCTTGCTCTTTCAAGGATTTTCACCAGCATATTTTCTGCACTCAGCACTGTTTTGTGCAAGTACACCTGCCAGTACATTAACCTCCTGGCAACAAGGAATTTTTCAATAGAATAAACGCCTTTTTCTTCCACCACCAACTCGTTATTATGAACGGTGAGCATTTTAATGATGCGGTCGTATCCAATAACTCCTTCACTTACGCCACTGAAATAACTGTCACGGGTGAGGTAATCCATCCGGTCA
>JANMOR010000181.1:0-2137 GCA_031369435.1 Chitinophagaceae bacterium | reverse complement strand
GAAGCGGTGTTCACTATCAGGATTTTCTTTCCTTTAAAACTTGCGAAATCGATGATGCCTCCTTCCAGGCTTTCAATTTTAAAATTATAAATGGTGGGTGCTGCCGCTACCGGTTTATTATTACTGCTTGTAAAAGCAAATGATATAAGAATGAGCGAAGCAAGAATAAAACGTATCATGTTGAATTAATTTATCAGATTTATAAGAACAACTGCAGTTAAATAAAGTTCAAAGATCATGCAAATGATTACACGAAATACAGTATTATATAAGCGGTACTATTGCTTTTCATAACAACCTAAATCAGGTAAGCCATTCCTGGGTAATCCATCAAAATCCGTTAATAATGGGGTCACAATCCCTTTATTAATTGCCGGTGAACCGGGTCTTAACCTGAAATTGTAAATCCGATGTACCACATCTACACTGTCAAATTGCGGGTTTATATTACGCAGCACATTATTAAAGACTGTATTCGCCGGATCAACCTTTGCCCTGAACAAGACATTGTTGAAGCTGACATTGGTTGCATCAGTCCCTTCTTTTAATATTACCACTTCATTATCAACCAGCCCTTCGTCGCCCCAGATGATACTATTGGTAAAGTTGGCCGTTAAAGCTGCTGTAAGCAACTGGTTGTTCTGCCGCACATAATTGGTAGCAGTTAAAACCGGGTTCTTATGCTGAATATAACTGCTGGATGCAGTTACTGCTGTGCAATGGTTAAACTGGTAGTTTCCGCCATAGATCAAGGCAATATTATTTCCGCAATTACTGATCAAACAATTATTGGCCACAATGCTGCTGTTAACGCCAAACACCCCGATGTCGTAAATATTATCCAGCACACAATTATTTAATGTGAGTTTGGGATTTGCATTGGTTGAAGGTTTTTCAACAATTAAACCCTGGTATGCATTTTTAATATAAGTATACCTGAGGCTGTTATTGATGCTGCTTCCACGGAAATAAATACCGGGCCATGCACCGGGATAATCTTTATAAGGTTCATCTAAACGGTTACTGCGAAATACCACACTATCGCTTTTGGTGCCATTGATGATGAGTGTTCCATCAACAATAAAAGGAGCATCTGCATTTAAATAAATTCTTGTGCCGGGCTGAATGGTCAATACGGAGTTGGTATCAATGATCATACCCCCAAGAATTACATAGGGCAGATTTTTGGTCCAGGTAAAATTTCCCTGGAAGAGTGTGCTTCTGATATAAATTGCATTTTGCCCCCATGCTTCAAGTTGTTTGAAACTCGTATTACCATTCCATTCTATTTTAATGCTGTCCCTCATAACAAAGGGCTGGTTATTTGCATTTGGATTCACGTTCACCCTTACAAATACATACAGACTGTCGTTGCCTTCAATTTCAATTCCATTAAATTGAACACCTGCAGTTCCATCAACATTCATTTTAAAAGCAGAACCTGTGCCGCCCATTAATTGCAAATTGCTGATCCTGATCTTTTGCCTGTTTTCATTTTTAATCATGAAATATTGAGTTACTGACCCGGCAGTGGTAAAGACCGTATCAAAACGCAAACTGTCATTTCCAAGAGTAAGTCTTGATTCGGTATTAGTATCAAGACTGTCTTTGCGGCAGGATGCAGCAAAGAAAAGAACAGTAAGAAGCATTATGGGGAAATAAGTTTTCACAAAGTGTAAAAATAAGGAAGGGTGCCTGATTGGTTATAATTATGTTGTTAAGGGATTATTGATATCCATTCATGTTAACGTAATTAAATTCGTTTGATTGTTAATCATTGCTCGACCATGCCAATGTTGCAATACTCAGTTCGGCTGTTTCAATCTGTTTAATGGCGTACCCACATGCCTCGATTGTAGCTCCGGTTGTAATTACATCATCTACTAATAATACATGTTTATTTTGAAGTTGAGATGGGTCGTTGATCTCAAAACTTCCATCCACATTCAGCCAACGATCGCTCCGGCCTTTCCTGGTTTGCGTATCGGTATAACGTTTACGGAGAACGATATCTTTCATCACGGGTACATTCAACGTATCTGCCATGCCTTCACATAGAACCGCAGCCTGGTTATAACCCCGTTTCTTTTCTTTATCGGGAAAAAGGGGTAATGGAATAAGAGCATCAATTCCAGTA
>JANMOR010000169.1:0-6499 GCA_031369435.1 Chitinophagaceae bacterium | reverse complement strand
ACAAAAAGCTGAAGGAAAAATATTTGGGATTGCATTTTCCAGCAATGATAAAATAGATTTCTCCAATGATGATCCTACAACATCCGGTGAAGAAGGTGCTGGTTTCGGAATCTTAAAAAGATTTGATTATGGATTAAATGGCACTGTTGGCTTTGAAGGTGAAAAAGCAGTTTTCTCAGTGAATTACGGATTGGGTCTTGCAAAACTGGCATCGGGCACCAACAGTAATGCAGATGATAAAAATAAACACAGGGTTTTGAGTTTTACAGTCGGTTTCAGATTGTAAAATTGCCGAACTGAAAAAGGCGCAGTCATGATCAAAAGTCTGTGTGCGCCTTTTTGTTTTTGTATGTGGAATTTATTTCCCGAATTTTTTCTTTAATGCACTTAATGCATCATTCACACTCATGCTGCTTAAGTCATCTTCTTTCTTTTGAATGGATTGACCTTTCATTGGTTTTGTAACCTGCTGATTGAATCTTGCAGCTTTTGCAGGTGCATCCATTGTTTGTTTAATTGATAAAGCAATCCGTTTACGGGCTATATCCACTTCTACTATTTTCACCATCACTTTATCATTCAACTTTAATTTTTCTGCAGGGTCAGCTATATAGTCGTGTGAAATTTCTGATACATGTACCAGGCCATCCTGCTTTACTCCAATATCAACAAAAGCACCAAAACGTGTAAGGTTGGTCACCACACCCGGAACTACCATGCCCGCTGTTACATCTTCAATCTTAAAAATATTTGCATATTCAAATGACTGCACTTCACTGCGTGGATCAAGACCGGGCTTAATTAATTCTTTTAAAATATCTGTGATGGTTAATTCGCCAAAATGTTCATTGATGTATTTTTTTGAAACAATTTGTTTGATGTTTTTTTCATCACCAATCAAATCTTCAACTTTTAATTGCAGATCGGTTGCCATTTTTTCAACCAATGAATACGCTTCGGGATGCACCGCACTTTTATCCAATTTATTTTCACCATCAGGAATACGTAAAAAGCCTGCACATTGTTCAAATACTTTTTCACCCAGTCTTGGTACTTTCAGTAATTGTTTACGGTTTTTAAATTTGCCAATTTCATTTCTGTGCTTCACAATATTTTCTGCAATACTGCTGTTGATGCCACTTACATAGCTCAGCAATTGTTTACTGGCGGTATTGAGATTAACACCCACCTGGTTCACACAACTTTGTACAGTTTGATCTAACCGGTCTTTTAATCGCATTTGATTTACATCATGCTGATACTGTCCAACACCAATACTCTTGGGATCGATCTTTACCAGTTCAGCCAACGGATCCATTAATCTTCTTCCAATACTTACTGCACCACGTATGGTAATATCCTTATTAGGAAATTCTTCTCTTGCCACTTCACTGGCGCTGTAAACAGATGCACCATCTTCATTCACCAAAAAAATGGGCAGCCCCAGGTTTAATTTTTTGATAAACTGTTCTGTTTCTCTTCCTGCAGTTCCATCGCCAATAGCAAATGCCTCTGTTTGAAATGCGTTTACTAAATGACGGATGGTTTGTTCAGATGAATACAGTTTGCCGGGTTCATGTATGTAGATAAGATCAGTTGTTTGAAGCTCAGCTTTTTCATCCAGGCAAACAACTTTACAACCTGTACGGTATCCGGGATCAATTGCAAGGATACGTTTACTTCCCAACGGGCTGCTCAACAATAACTGGCGAAGATTTTCCGCAAATACAGTAATAGCCTCTTCATCGGCCTTTTGTTTTAATTGCGAACGGAATTCTGTTTCAAGGCTTGGCTGCAATAATCGTTTGTATGCATCTTTAATTGCTTTTTTTACATGCGTTGTGCATTCGTTCATGCCTTTTATAAACTGTTCTTCTATCAATTCAATAGCCTGTTCCTCATCAGGCTCAATACTCATTTTTAAAATGCTTTCTGTAAAGCCACGTAAAACAGCAAGGATCCGGTGCGATGGAATTTTATGAACAGGTTCGCTGAAATCAAAATAATCTTTATACTTGATGCCTTCGGTTTCTTTATCTTTTATTACTGTACTTTTTACCAATGCCCGGTCTTCAAAAAACTTACGGAGTTTGGCACGTACTGTTGCATCTTCATTTACTTGTTCAGCAATTATATCCCTTGCACCCTGCAAAGCTTCATCGGCTGTTTTTATTTTTTCATTGATGAATGTCAAAGCATGCTCATTTAGATCAATGTCTTTTTGTTCCATTAATAAAACAGTTAATGGTTCTAATCCATTTTCTCTTGCTGTTTGAGCTTTTGTTTTGCGTTTGGTTTTGTAGGGGAGATAGATATCCTCCAGCTCATTCATAGTAGAAGTATGATCAATTTTTTGTTGCAGGGCTTCTGTCATTTTCCCGAGTTCGGTTATTGTTTTTTCGATGAACTTTTTTCGTTCACTAAACTCTTTTAAAAATTTCGACTGTTCCTGTATCTGTTGAATGGCAACTTCGTCGATGTTGCCTGTTTTGTCTTTCCTGTACCGGGCTATAAAAGGAATGGTAGCGCCTTCTTCCAGTAACTCTAATACGGTTTCAACCTGTTGTACACGCAGGCTCAGTAAGCCTGCAATCTTTGATGAAAATTCTGTCATACTTGTTGCTCTCTTTTTCTTTTCTAAATCGGGGTTGCGAATATAAGCCTGTAGATGAACAAAAAAAATTTGGAAAAACAAGGTAACATATCGAATGATGGCATGATATACTTATAAAACAATCATTCATCAATTAAAAATTCAGGGTCATGAAACACTTACATTTCAAATCAGCAATCGTGGGAGTTATCTTCTTTCTCTTCTCAACTTCCTGTAAAAAAATTGAAGAGATCATCAAACACCGTACTATTCAAATGAAACCCGTTTATTCAACAGTGTCAGAATTTAAACTTAACCTGGCATTGGTAGTAAATCAAATCAGGTCCAATCGTATTTATGCTTACCTGGATACGCTGCCTAATGGAAAACCTGATATTTATGGCAGAAAGCAGCCGCTTGAATATTTCGGTTTCGACATACTTGAAAAGCTTGAAGGCAATGAGCAACAGGTAAGAAACGCCGTGTATGATGTGTTCCATTTTGACGGAGCCACCTTTTCACTCATATCTTATATCATGAAAGCGCAAATGGTGGGGGATATCAGTGCCCAAACAATGGTTAACATTCTTTCGCAGATTCCTTTGCCTCCAATTGCAGTTGTTGGGTTTAAAGCACCCGAAGCACCGGTAATTCCTATTGTAGTAAAGGACGACTGCTGCGATGATTGCAATCCATCAATCAAGATTCTTGTAACCTGGACGTATAAAGCACCATGCGGTAATTATGAAGGTACTACAAGCGGTTATGCTGCCAATAATACACTCACTAATATGAGTGGTGGAAAAGCTTATCGTTTTGATGCCGAGATCAGTGGTTGTGATTGCCCCGGTGGAGTATTAACCAGTACAGTAACAGCACCTGCCGGAGCTGCTTATGCAACGGGCCCAACAGCTGGTGGAGGTGTGATGGTTTTTCCACAATCTTCGGGAACTTATACCATTACTTTTACCTACAAAATTTGCGGTAAAACTGTAACAAAAACATTCACCTTGTCAGTTAAATAATAACCCGGCTTCTTAATTTCAAAATGGCAAAGATTTCCTTTGCCATTTTTATATTGCTGCGGTTTCTCAGAATCTTAATCATTAGTACCAATGCTGCTTTCTTCAAAGCTGTTGGCATTCATCACTTCTTCTATTTTTTCATGCAAAAACGTAGTAGAGCCTGTAACCCAAAGAGGTAAACCGGTTTCAATGATCTTCCAGTTGTTTTCTTCTTTTTGCATTTTAAATAAAATCCGGTTGCCACGGTCATCAGCTACATCCACACTGAAGATGCCTTCATTGATGCCGCCCATTTTTCTGAAATTGAATTCACGTAAGCGATCTTCGGCCTTGATGAGGCGGGAAAACTGTATGTTTTTTGTTACCTGTAATTTCATCAGATGTCTATAGTTTAAGTGTTTGTTCTTTCATTTTATAATAATCTGATTTAGGTCAATCAGAAAAAATGAAATATTTGCATGAGCTGTTCTAATAATCATGCTGAAAAGAAGGAGCAAATCTTGTGCTCAATTATTTTTTTGACGAAAATTTGCAGATTTATTTTAAAAGTGGAGAAAATAACTGACAGAATGGGTTTGTTATTCCTTTAGAATCTTTGCTTCGATGATCATATCGAGCTGAGGAAATTTTTTCCGCAGATAAGAATTGCCTTTGAAATAAACCGAATCGGCATATTTCATTGTCTCATTTCCATAATCAGAAAAAAACAGCCGGACTATGTCCATTCCTGAAATGACTTTTGCAAAGGGTACAAAACCCTTTACAGATGCCGCAGTCATTGTATCGTATGTTAAATTGTTACGTAGATTGATAAAAACGGATGTTTTACGTGTATTAGGAGCTCCCCTTGAAAAACAAATAGTACTGTCGGTATTGGAACCAACAACCAGTTCATCTTTCAGGTTCTTGCCCTGCCAGAAGATATTTTTGCTTTTGTCTTCTGATACGCCAAACTGCACCAGGTAATCCTTCACAACCCGAAAGATGATGGTATTGTTATAATAACCGGTGCGGATGAGTTGATAAAACCGATCGGCACCTAATGGCGACCAGTTGCGGTACACTTCTACTGTGAAATTCCCTTTGCTGGTAACAAATTCTGCTTTGAAACTATCCGGTGCTTTGAGTTTCAGAACCGAAGCATCCGTTTTCAGTATCTGTGCATCGCCTTCCTGCAACAGGAAGGTGAAGGATAGGAAAAGAAATAAAATGAATTTTAGCATACTCTCAAATAATTGCCATAAAGATATGTATAGAAATCACCTTGTATGAACCTGAAAACATAGAACAAAAGTTTTTTTATGTTGATCTTTTAAATACATTTACCTGACTGCTGTCATTTGTACATTTAACAGGTGCAGGTTTCATCTTTCATTTTCCTCTGAACGTACCTATAACCCATTTAATTAAAGAGAGCCTTCTGTTTTGCTTACTGCAAATGTATTTGTCAGCCTGACAAAGGCATGTTGCTTTTTTTTGATTCACAAAACATGGAACATGAAACCATTCTTTACTCTTTTTTTAGTTCTTTCAGCATGTCATGCTAACGCACAGGTTACTGTTCAATTCGGTGGTGGAGTTAGTAATATGGAAAAGCTGGTTGCGAATATTGAAGTTGGGTACCAGTTTAAAAAAGTAAAACTTGCAACGGGCTACCTGGTGAGTATGACCGATCTTCCTGAAGTACACGATTTATTTTTTTTGAAAGCGGGGAGACAAATAAAACTTACTTCCAAATCCAATCTTGAAATTGGAACGGGCCTTGCCTTACATACATTTCAAAGGGAAGAACTAAGCAAGATTGATCAGGGGTATACTTATTACAAAAGAGTGAACGCAGGTAAGCCTCTTTTTTATATGAGTTATCAAAAACGTGTTATCAGCGACGGTGCTTTTTTTGTACAGGGACTTTATTCTGGTAATATGTTTTATGGTGGAGCAGGGCTTACCTATTTTTTTAAGCAAAAAAATAAAACAGAAAAGTAAACAGAAAAATAATTTCGCTCAAGTAATTAAAAACCCCGGCATTAATGTCGGGGTTTTTGATTAAGTATTCAATGCAATGTGTTATTTGCTTTTGCTTGAAGCTCCACCTTTTTTGCTGTCAACTGTTACCGTGTATTTCCCGGAACCCTGCACTATCCATCGAACAGTTACAGATGATAAGCCGGGAATATTATTGATACTAATCACTTCAGGATTTACTTTTTGTTCAGTAGTGATATTGAGATCAGCATTTTCAACAATCATCCCTGCAACAACTTTTGCTCCACTGATGCTGATATAATCAGGACGTTCAATTTTATATTTCAAATCCTGGCTGCTGTGTGTTGGCATAATACGGCTGTTGGAAATAATAGCTGTGATTTCTTTTAATCCATCGCCCAGATCTTTTTCCATGATGGTATCTACAATCAACTTTGGTGTATGATAACCATGATAAATCGTAAAAGCCATGTTACGATGTGCATCACTTTCCAATAAGAAACCGGGATGAGCTCTACCAAAATTCTTTTTAAAACCACCGATCTCGATCTTACCATATTGCGGATGATCATATTCGTG
Source organism: Chitinophagaceae bacterium (assembly GCA_031369435.1). Lineage (GTDB taxonomy): Bacteria > Bacteroidota > Bacteroidia > Chitinophagales > Chitinophagaceae > Lacibacter. The sequence goes on along the minus strand of JANMOR010000169.1, from coordinate 316 downwards.
CCAATCAACAAACGCATCTTTAAACAATAAGTAACGATCGAACTGGAAAGAAGAATTATCCTGCGGATCTCTGGTTGCTTCTTTATTAAAGAACAGGTAAGGAGTCCACAATTCATTTGAGTAAGTATAAATGCCCCGGCCTCCATAAAACCAATCTAACTCACCACCATAAGCAGAATACAAATCTTTGTAAACCACTAAATATTTATAACCGGGAATTAAATCTTCGCCTTTTTTTGCAATGGCATCATATACCTGCACATCCTGCGCATTATAGGTTACAAGATCAGTTGGGTCGCCAGGGCCACGTAAGATC
>JANMOR010000136.1:0-4296 GCA_031369435.1 Chitinophagaceae bacterium | reverse complement strand
AATATCACAAGGAATTATTCAGCAAACAGTTTGATTTTGTATTGACAGAAATTGCAACCCGTAATACACGTTCCATCCGTGCACATGAAAAGGTTGGGTTTAAAACCATTCATACATTCAGGGATACAACTGATGAATGGGCTATTGTTCTGTGGGATTGGGCATAGTGCAATTATTGAAACGTTATTTTCAGTACATTCATTCTTCAACAGGTGTATACTGAGTAGTTAAGTTCAGGATGAAGATATCATCACCTATTATCACTAAAACAATTACAGGATATGAAATTGAAATTATTAACAGCAATACTTTTTTGTTTTGTTTTACAAGCACAAGCACAACAACCTGCTTTCATCACCGATAGTTTAGACAATTATATTGCAAGAGGAATGAAAGACTGGAATATCCCCGGCCTCTCCATCACTATTGTAAAAGATGGTAAAACAGTGTTCATGAAAGGGTATGGAGTGAAAGAAGTTGGCAAACCGGAGAAAGTAGATGAAAACACATTATTTATCATCGCTTCCAATTCCAAACTCTTTACAGGCACCTCTTTATCAAACCTTGACTATGAAAAGAAATTGTCGTTAGATGATAAAGTGACTAAATATATTCCCTGGTTCAGGTTGTACGATTCAACTTCTACAGAACTTGCAACAGTAAGAGATATGCTCTGTCATCGTTTGGGAACAAAAACATTCCAGGGCGACTTTTCTTTCTGGAACAGCAATCTCTCAAAAGATTCCATCATTTATAAAATGCGTTTCCTGAAACCATCAGGTCAATTCAGACAGGATTATGGTTATTGCAATTCAGGATTCCTCGTAGCAGGTGAAATACTTCACAAAGTAACCGGCATTAGTTGGGAGCAATATGTGAGTGACAACATTCTGCAACCTGTTGGCATGAGTAATACTTATATGAACACTGCGGGTATGGCCAAGCGAAATAATGTTGCAGTTCCTTATACCAATGCATTCGGCCCGTTAACAAAACTGCCTTATGATGAAATTGATAATCTTGGCCCGGCAACAAGTATGGTGAGTTGTGTGAATGATCTCAGCAAATGGTTACAATTTCAATTAGACAGTGGTAAGGTAGAGGGCAAACAAATCCTTCCCTGGCAGGTACTGCAAAGAACAAGAGATGGGAATATTTTAACTGGCAGCAGAAGATCGCCTTACTACCCTACTCATTTCCGTGCTTATGGTTTGGGCGAATACATGACTGATTATAACGGACGGCAGGTGTACTGGCATACAGGCGGTGCATTTGGTTTTGTAACCAATGTATGTTTTGTGCCTGAAGAAAAATTAGGCATCAGCATTCTAACCAACAACGATAATCAAAACTTTTTTGAAGCATTACGTTACCAGATACTGGATGCCTACCTCGGTGTAAAATATACCAACCGCAGTATGTTTATGCAACAGTTTCAGGAACAGGATAAAGCTGTAAACGAATCGCAATGGAAAAAATGGGATGACCGGGTTAAGTTGAAACCTGTTTTACCGGTTCCTGTTGATGCATTTGTTGGCGAATATTTCAATCATGTTTATGGCGATATGAAGATCGTAAAAGAAAACAACCAGTTAAAAGTGTTACTGAGTCATCATCCAAACATCACCGGCAAACTGGAATACATTGATAATAAAAATTTTTTATTAACATGGAGCCATCCGGGTTATGGAAAATTTGCAGTTCCATTTGAAATCGTCAACAACAAAGTAAAAGCCATTGAAATAAAAGCAGCTGATTTTGTAGAGTACGATGGATATGTGTTTCTGAAAAAGAATTAAATTGAATTTTTCTACCAGTCATTAAAATTATTTACAACAAATACAATATGAGAAAATTGATCCCCATCCTGTTATTAATGTTTGCAGGGAATAGTATTTCAGCACAGAACATACAACAACTGATCGATCAGAAGTCAAAAGCCATTTTACCCAAACTGATTGAGTGGCGCAGGCATATTCATCAAAACCCTGAACTGGGTAATCGTGAATTTAAAACCATGGAATATATTGCCAACCATTTAAGAAGTTTAGGACTGGAAGTAAAAACAGGTGTTGCAAAAACAGGAGTAGTGGCTATCTTAAAAGGTGGCAAACCGGGTCCTGTTGTGGCTTTGAGAGCAGATATTGATGCGTTGCCCATCCAGGAACGGGTGAATGTTCCTTATAAATCAACAGTAATTGCAGATTATTTAGGACAATCGGTTCCTGTTATGCATGCCTGCGGACATGATACACATGTGTCCATTCTAATGGGCACAGCTGAAGTATTGGCTTCCATGAAAAAAGATATACAGGGTACTGTAAAATTTATTTTTCAACCTGCTGAAGAAGGTCCACCTGGTACTGAAGAAGGTGGTGCACCATTAATGGTGAAAGAAGGTGTAATGGATAATCCAAAAGTTGATGCCATTTTTGGATTGCATATTTCAAGTGGATTAGAAGTTGGAAAAATTAAATACAAGAGTGGTTCGTTTATGGCCAGCAGCGATTGGTTTACCATCAAAGTAAAAGGGAAAGGTGCTCATGGTTCTGCACCATGGAACGGTATTGATCCCATCATGATCTCATCACAAATTATTAATGGTCTGCAAACCATTGTAAGCCGCAGTGAAGATTTAACCAAAGCCCCTGTTGTAATTACTGTTGGTAAATTCATTGGTGGTGTTCGTGAAAATATTATTCCGGAAGAAGTAACCTTCAGCGGCACCATCCGGACATTGGATGGAACCATGCAAAAAGATGTGTGGGATAAAATCAAACGTATTGCAACGAATATTGCAATAGCCAATGGTGGAACCGCTGAAGTAACGATCGATACAAAAACATTGGTTACCTATAACACACCTGATTTAGTTTCGATGATGATACCTTCACTACAAACTGCAGCAGGAAAAGAAAATACAAGCGAAGGAACATGGACAACAGGCGCAGAAGATTTTTCTTTCTTTGGTGAAAAAGCACCTGCTTTCTTTTTCAATTTAGGTGGAATGCCCAAAGGTGCTCAACCTACCGGTCATCACACACCTGATTTTGTAATTGATGATAGCCAGCTGGATGTTGGTGTAAAGGCTTTTTGTAATTTGGTTTTTGATTATGGCAGGCTGAAGAAATAAATCATTCACAATTTATTATACAGAGCTGTTCATAATATGAGCAGCTCTTTTTATTTTAATGATTCAAAACCGGAACATCATGCATAGAGTATTGTTGATACTACTATTTCTTTCAGGATCAGTCAATCTATTTGCCCATCCCGGCGTTGGAATAGTGATGGATAAAAACGGGAACCTGTTTTATACAGATCTTACACATGTTTGGATGATAAAACCGGATGGCAGTAAATCCATTGCTGTACCCAATGTGCATACACATGAATTGTATATCGACAAAGAAGGAAAACTTTATGGAGAACATTTATGGTATAACGGTGAGCAGTTGAATACATGGGGGCATTATTTCTGGTGCCGCCTTGCCAATGGTGAAGTGAAAAAAGTAAAAGACAGTACAGCCGGTTTTCCTGAATGGTACAGTTTTACAAGAGACGGTAATGGTAATATGTATTATGTAGAGAACGAGATTCCGGTGAATTGGTGGAAGATAGATACAGCAGGTCATAGAATACTGCTCGGCTCAAAATCTTTTTCAAATGTCGGTCGCTTGCATGTATCTGCAAAAGGGGATCTGTATTTTAATAAGGGTGCAGATCTTTATTGGGTACCGGTTGGCGATTCAATTCAGCTGTTTTATAAAAACGCAGCAAATGCTTCTGCTCATTCTATAATGCATACCTGGAGCGATGACAGGAAGAATATTTATATCGCAACAGGAAATGAGATCAAAAAAATCGACAACAGTAAATTTATGATCAGCATTTATAAATCTGCCGGCACCTGGAAACCCGCCAGCGGCGTAATTGCTGCCAATGGCGATTTCTGGGTGTTGGAGTACAATGATAAAAATGAAGTAAGAGTAAATAAAGTGAGTGCAACAGATAGAAAAGGAATCGTAAAAGAAAATGCTTTTCGGTTATACCTGGCTCCAGTAATCATAACTGTTGGCATATTATCACTGTTATATTTTTTATTGCGGAAGAAGAAATGATCAATTCCTTTCTCCAAACAACAAGCTCCCAATCCTCACCATGTTGCTTCCTTCTTCAATGGCAATTTCATAATCAGCACTCATCCCCATACTCAAAATATTAATTGCAGGATGATTATCTCTGAATTTATCCATCAACGATTTTAAATAGTAAAACTCTGTTCTTACTTTTTGC
>JANMOR010000070.1:0-12745 GCA_031369435.1 Chitinophagaceae bacterium | reverse complement strand
AATTAATTACATGGCTTATTGGTTAGTAAAATCAGAACCGTTCAAATACAGTTTTGATCAATTGATAAAAGACAAACAAACCACCTGGGATGGGGTACGCAATTATGCTGCACGTAACAATCTCAGGGATATGAAAAAAGGTGATGAAGTCTATTTTTATCACAGTAATGAAGGGTTAGAAATTGTCGGAATAGCGATGGTGGCCAAAGAAGCATACCAGGATCCCACCACAACGGAGGAAGCGTGGCTGGTGGTTGATCTGAAGCCGGTACGTAAATTAAAAAAGCCTGTAACACTTGTGCAAATGAAAACAGAGAAGCGTTTAGCGAATATGGATTTACTGCGTCTCGGTAGGTTGAGTGTGGGTAAGGTAAAAGATGCAGAATGGAAAGTGGTACTGGAGCTGGCAGGGGAGTGAGCTAAGAGATCAAAAGAGTGAAAAGAGAAAAAGAGTTGGGTTAACACTCAACTCTTTTTTTATTAACCGTGTATTTATAAAACTTGAATTATTGTGAGTGATAAAAACATCGATTCTCTTTTAACTCTTTCTACTCCTTCGTACTCTTAGCTTTGACTCTTAGCTTTTTTTAACAAATCGAATCGGTTACATTTTACAGTTATCGGTATCAATGAAAGATTCTGTTGCAAAAGAATCTATACTACAGAAAGAATGTATCAGTAGTTGAATAATTTGCTCAGCCGGCAAATGAATTCAGCAGCATGTTCACTGCTTGTGCATTCGTCTTCTTCTTTAAAAACATCAAAATTAAAATCAAAATGAAACAAATCATTTTGGCTGTCATACTTCTGGCAGCCTTAGGCGGAGCTTTGTACTATTATCAACTATCAACAAAATCATCCGGCACTTCTTCAACAGCTTATCAGCAAACAATTATCGGCGAATGGAAAATTGATTCAGTTGCTGCAAAGAAATCTGCTGACAATATTGGACTACTGTCAATGGCGTTGGATACAAATTTAAGTAAGTATCATTTTCAGTTTAAAGAAGATGGCAGTATTACCCAACTCCTGGGCGATAGTGCGTTACCTGTAAAACGTGGATACGAGTGGAAAGACAGTACCAGCCTTATTTTCGCAGAAGGTGATTCGCTTTCAGAAAAACAACCGGTACAAATTCTTTCTTTAAGTAAAGAGCAGTTTACAATTATGAATGCAGACAGCTCAGTGTTTTACTTTAAGAAACAGAGCCGTTAATAATTCTATCCGGTTAAATTGCAGAATATATAACCCCGACTTTCAAGTCGGGGTTATATATTTTCTTTCAGCATTTCTATAAACTCTTTTCGTCGAATCATCCTTGCTCCCAAACTCTCCAGGTGTTGTGTATATACCTGGCAATCGATCAGCAAGACTCCTTCTTTTTGCAAATGCTGTACAAAAGCAATGAATGCATACTTGCTTGCATTACTTACTTTAGCAAACATACTCTCTCCAAAAAAAAGTTTGCCCATCCGGATGCCATATAAGCCACCAACTAATTCTTCTCCCTGCCATGCTTCAACACTAACGGCATATCCCAATTGGTGCAATGCAGCATAAGCTTCTTCAATTTCATTGCTGATCCATGTGCCTTCCTGTCCTTTTCGTTTTTGCCTGCCGCAATTGCGGACCACTTCTGTAAATGCTTTGTTCATCGTTATTTTAAATATTCTTCGTTTCAGCAGTTGCTGCATGCTTTTACTTACATACAATTCCTGTGGAAATAAAACAAAGCGTGGATCGGGGCTCCACCAAAGCGGAGGTTCATCTTCATTAAACCAGGGAAAGACACCATTGCGGTAAGCCAATAACAAACGTTCACTGCTGAGATCGCCGCCAATGGCCAGCAGCCCATCACTTGCAGCTTCATCAACTGGCGGAAACCAAAGCTCATCCGTTAATACTTTTAAAGGCATGTGTAAAATAAAAGGAAAGGAAGCGAAGAAAAAAATCAGGCAATGACTTCAACAGTAGCACCAATGCCCCTGTCGGTAATTGCATCACACAAAGGTTTCAAGTCATCATAAGAACCATTCTTTACAGCGTATTTGCCTTTGGTATGAATAATCCATGCACATTGTTCGGCTTGTTCCTGTGTATGATCGCAAAGATCTATCAGTGTTTCAATCACCCATTCAAATGTATTAACCTCATCGTTCCACATAATTAAACGACAGGGGTCTTCTATATCTGTGAGTACATCTGTTTCAACCAGTTCTTTTGTATGTGTATCAGTTCTGATCATAACAACTGCAAATTTAAAAAGAGAATTTCAATAAACAATTCCTTCATATTACACAAGCAACGAATTACCATCAAATCTTGTCATATTTGCATCTTAGCAACTATTTCATGAAATTTCGACTCATCAACCGAAAAAAAGGACAGGAAGCCGCTTCTTCCGAAGGGAAGGCAATTGTTCTTTCCATCAATTCTAATAACAGGGGTCTTGATTTCTTAGTGGGATTGTTTCAGCATGTAAGGCCGGCTGATGCAAAGAATACAGCAGATGCTGAATTAAAATTCAAAGCCTTCCTGTTTCAGTTACAGGAGGATAAGTCTTTGCTTTTTTCACTGCGCCGTGCATTATTGTCGCAGTTCAACAACAGCGATATCACAACGGCTTTATGTGAAAGTGGTCTCATCAGTTCAAGAGGTTTTATACAGGAACTGGGCTCCAAATTAAAACATAAGTTTTTACCACCCTTACTCAAATCAACTGATTTTCTGTTTGTATTTGACCGCATCTTTTACAAACGGAATGATTATGTATGGATTGAAAATATTGATATCAACCTTTGGATCCGGTTTTTTGAAATGATTGGAATTGAAGTCAATCTTTCAGAACCTCAATTGATCAAACAGCTTTCTTACTCAATGCAGGTATTATCGTACCGGTTAACCATGATGGGTTTGGAAAAAGAAATCACCAGGCAATATGATGAAGTAAATGATGCTGTTTTTCCTTTCCTTGAACAAAACAGGTTGGTGAACTTGTTCATTGAAAAAAAACAAAAGCTGCTTACAGAACATGAACAGAAGTTGATCCTGGAAGGAATTGCTGAGTCGCTGCATAACTGTTTGCAAAGTATCAAGTGGATCAAGGAACAACGCAGGATATCCGGTACCAGTTTGGCTGAAACATTTTTGCTCACCCGTATGGAGCAGCATGTTGAACGCATATTCATGGTATTGGATGCATTGGATAATGATCACCAGTTTAATACCCGCCGTTTTATTCATTATTTCATTACTGTTATCCGTAATCAAAACAGAAAAAACAGTTTGGGCGAATTCTTGTCGCAGAACCTCGGGTTGCTGGCATACCAGATATCAGAACATGGAGGCAAACGTGGTGAAACTTTCATTACAAAAACGAAGAAAGAATTTTTTAAACTGTTTGTAAGTGCCATGGGAGGCGGTTTTATTATTTCCTTTATTGCTATCTTAAAAAACCTGTTGGTTAAAGTTACTGTTGCTCCTTTCTGGCATGCTGTATTATACAGTACCAATTACAGTATTGGATTCTTACTTATTCAATCAACAGGATCAACATTGGCAACAAAACAGCCGGCTTTTACAGCATCAGCAGTTGCAAGTTCACTGGATAGTACGAAACAGCAGGGCCGGCCCGATTTGAATAACCTTGTTATTACTATCGCACAGGTTTCAAGGAGTCAGCTGGCATCATTTGCCGGGAACTTATTGATCGTTTTTCCATTGACATACCTCTTAGCTATGTTGTTTTTTGAAGCAACAGGATCAAAAATTGCAACAGGTGCAGAAGCATTGGCATTATTAAATGCACAGCACCCATTTAAAAGTCTTGCATTACTATATGCCTGCTTCACCGGTTTCTTTTTGTTCTTAAGTGGATTGATTGCGGGATGGGTTGAAAATTACGTAGTATATGCACAGTTGCCTCAACGTTTCAGGCTGCATCCTTTTTTACATCATAATCTTGGTAAAAGACAAATGAGGTGGCTCGTCAACACGGTTGAAAATAAACTGGGATCGATTGCTGGCAGTGTATCTCTTGGTTTCTTTTTGGGAATGGCGGCGTTTATTGGTAAAACATTCGGGATACCATTTGATATAAGGCATATCACCATATCTGCAGGAAATACAGCCATTGGGTTTTTTGGTATGGAGAGACCGGTTGACTATCGTTTTCTGTGGATAGTGTTACTTGGTGTAAGCCTTATTGGTTTTCTCAACTTCTTTGTAAGTTTTGGATGTGCATTTTATGTAGCAGTAAAATCGAGGGGCATCAGGCTCAAAGACTATCCTGAATTTTTAGGGTTACTCTGGCGCCACATACGCAAATATCCGGCTGATTTTGTAAGACCTCCATGGAGAAATGAAAGCATTTAAGCAAATTACCAAAAAAAAGAAAGGTTCACAGTTGTGAACCTTTCTTTGTGGGAGCACACGGGCTCGAACCGCGGACCCTCCCGATTGCAAATCGGGATGATCTGAACCAACTAACTTAAATTTTCTTGAGAAGAGCTTCAATCATTTTTCTGCTTTTCCAATTCTTTACTTCTTTTTCTCTTTTTAAAGCTTCTTCTCTCGTCTGAAAAGTTTCAGAATAAACAATGTCCCAATCTCCAATACCTCCAGTAAAACCTTTATGATTTGAATTATGTTTTCTTAAACGTTCATGAAGTAAATCACTCGTAGCGCCAATATAGTATTTGGCTTTGGCAGAAGAGTATAAAATATAGAAGCTATGCATAATCGAAAAACCCCGAATTTCTTCGGGGTTTGTTTGTGGGAGCACACGGGCTCGAACCGCGGACCCTCTGCTTGTAAGGCAGATGCTCTGAACCAACTGAGCTATGCTCCCTTTTTGGGACGGCAAAGATAAGGGTACAGCGATTTCTACAAAAACTTTTTTTGATTTTATTTGCCCTGTAATTCTTTTGCCTTTTAAATCGTTGATTTTTTTAAATAATGGGAGAGTGAACTTGTTTTTTAATACGACACTTTTATATACCCATAACCCTCTGCCTGCTTCATCACCAATTCATAAACTCCATCAGGAACGGTTGTAACACCACGTAATAATTGTCCTTTTTCAATTTTATGCACCATCATAGCCTGCTCACATACAATAAAGCTAGCTTTTTTTTCAGCAGCCAGTTTTTGAACAGCATTACTTACTGTGGATTTTCCTTCAACAATCATATTCAAAGAAAGACCGTAATACACCACTTCAATTTTTGCTTCAGGGTTCGTTGAGATAATGAGATTAATCATCCGGATAACCCGTTGGTGAACCATCGTGTCGGCCGATGTAACATCAAACACTACATTATAAGGTTTTGTTTGAGCCATTGCCTGGCTGCTCCATAAGAGAATTGCTGCAAAAAGAAATATGCGTTTCATACCAGTAAGTTTTAAGATATATAAGGTAAACATTCTTTTTGTATAATCAGCGTACCATAGGTGTAAACATTTTGATGCTGTTTGCCGGTATTCAAAACTAAGCACTGGGTCCTCTCATAAACTATGAAAAAAATCATCATTTATACAACATATATTTCTTCCTCATCATTTTATATTTCGACAATCCGGGCTCCCAGGAATTTTGAATTTCTTTTACCGATTTTCCGGCAATAATTTGTTTTTTGAATTTGGATGTGCCTGATAGTTTATCAATATCCCCCATTTGTTTACTTTGGTTTCTATCAAAAAACTTTTCTTTAACGGGGTATACTTTATACAGTTCCATCATCCATTCTATTTGTATTCGTTTCGATTGTACAAGTTTGTTGATATTGTAATCTCTTAAATCAATTCCATAACAAACTTCGTTCATATGCAATGGTGTTTCACTCATACCCCGAATACTAACCGGCTTAAATGAAAAACGATATTGATCTTTTAAGGCCGGGCTGCCTAATACTGTAAATGGCATATATGTTCCCCTTCCTAAGTTGAGGATAGTGCCTTCAAATAAACAAACAGAAGGATAGAGCATAATGCTTTGTTGTGTATTGAGGTTGGGTGATGGCTTTACAGGTAATGTATAAAGCATGTCATGGTTGTAATTGGCAACTGGTATTATTTTCAGTTTACATTTCAGTTTTGTTTGCATCCAACCTTCACCATTGATCATTTGTGCAAATTCAGCAATGGTCATGCCGTGAGCAATGGGAATTGGGAACTGACCGATTCCTGATTTCAGCCGCATATCCAATACCGGTCCATCTACCAAATAACCGTTCGGGTTGGGTCTGTCTAAAATCAATAGTTCCTTATTGTTTTCAGCACAAGCTTCCATCACATCTCTTAGTACATTAATATAGGTATAAAAACGGCAACCCACATCCTGTATATCAAAGATCATAATATCTACATTCGACAGATCTTGTTTGGAGGGCTTTCGTTTAGCACCATATAAAGAAATGATTTTGATGCCGGTGGCCGAATCTTTTTCATCATTCACTTTTGCTCCATTGCTGGCATTGCCCCTGAAACCATGTTCAGGCCCGAATACTTTTACAATGTTGATATTTCTTGCAAGTAAACTGTCAACCAAATGTTTTTTACCAATAATGGTTGTTGGGTTTGCAAGAATGCCAACACGTTTGCCCGCCAGGTAAGGCAGATATTTTTCTATTTGATCGGCACCGGTTGCAATTTGGTTTTTAGGCTCCTCTGAAAACTGAATCCTGTTGAAAAAAGGCTGATAATAAAAAAAGATAGTTGTACTTATTATCGAAAAGAAGAAAAACGGTTTCATCATCAAATTTAATGAGTTTTTCCGAAGCGCTTAGAAACTTATAGTTATGTAAACCTGCATCTAAATATGTGAATAATGTAAGTGATTATACAAATTGTATAACAATGGACAGTCCCATTGGGTCTACTTTTATTATGTTATCCTATGACATGTGTTGAGGGGTATCTTTTATAATTCACTATATGACGTTCAACGCAACATTTACTTACGCTATTGTCTTTTTAAGTCTTGTTCTATCTTGTAATACAAGTAAAAAAAAAAGTTACCTGTTGACGATTCATCAACATACGACTTGAATAATCCTTTTGTTATCGGACTGCCAGCCGGTTTAGATGAAATATCGGGTATTGTTTACTATCCAAAGGATACAGCCTTGTTTGCTATTAAAGATGAGGACGGGTTGTTTTATAAAATTTATTTAAAAAACAAGTCAGTTATTAAGAGTTGGCGATTTGATAAAAAAAGGGATTATGAAGAACTTGTATTTCATGACAGTATTTTCTATGTACTGATAAGCAATGGTGATATTGAATCAATAAAATTTGATGGCACGGATTCTATTCTAACCGCCAAATCAGAATTTCCTGATTCAAGTAATAGTAAAAATGAATTTGAAGCAATGTATTATGATGATAGTTTGCAAATGCTCATCCTTTTATGTAAAAATTGTGATGGAGATGGAAGTAAAACGGTAACCGCCTGGGGATATAATATTTCTACCCAGAGTTATGTTTCCATTCCTTTTGCGATTGATCCTTCGCTTATTGCTCAAAAACTGGGCGTTGATAAAATAAAACTCAGGCCTTCGGGAGCAGCAATTAATCCGGTAACAAAAGAACTCTATATTCTGGCTTCATTAAATAATTTAATTATTATCACAGACAGGAATGGAACATTTGTTGATCTCCTTCAACTTGACCCTGTTATATATAAACAACCGGAGGGTATTGCATTTACTCCATCGGGAGATTTAATTATTTCTAACGAATATTTTGAACAAAACCCTGCAAATATTTTATACATCAGGAATAAAAAGAAAGCGTTATGAAATTCACCGGTCTTGTCATATGCTGTTTATTTTTTTTGCATGCAATAGCTGCAGCACAGGATAGTGTACAGGCGAAAATTATTTTAATTGGCGATGCAGGTCAATTGATCAATGGAAAAGATGCCGTGCTTAATGCGGTTAAAAAAAATATAAAGCTTACTGATAAAACAACCATCATTTACCTGGGCGATAATGTTTACAAGGCAGGATTACCCGATAATTCTTCAGCTGCTTATGAAAAAGCAATAGCACCATTGAATTCGCAAATCCAGGTTGCTGCAAACACGAAGACCAAAGTGTTTTTTATTCCCGGAAATAATGAATGGGCACTTGGAGGCCCTGATGGTTATGATGCTGTAGTAAGGCTTCAATCTTATATTGATCAGGCAGGGTATGAAAATGTAAAAATGCTTCCGGGTGAAGGCTGCCCCGGGCCGGTTGAAGTAAAAATATCTGATGATGTTACTTTAGTAATAATGGATAGTCAATGGTGGTTGCATGAAGGCGATAAGCCGGGTATTGAATCAGATTGTCCATATAAAACAAAATTTGAAGTACTCACACAACTGGATGATATCCTTGCAAAGAACTCCAAGAAAGTTGTTTTGCTTGCATTGCATCATTCGTTCAGGAGCTACAGTTCACAAGCAGCCTATTTCAGATTAAAACAACATATTTTTCCTTTAACAGATCTGCGGCCCAACCTGTATATTCCAATACCGGTTGCAGGATCATTGTATCCAATAACAAAGTCTGTTTTTAGTGTGAAACAGGATTTACGTCATCCGCTTTATCAATCAATGATAGCTTCCATTGAAGCAGTGGTTAAAAACTACCCTTATGTCATATATGTTGGTGGGCACGATCCATCATTACAAATTATTCAGGACAGTGGTTATAATTATATAACAAGTGGTAGCGGCAGTAAAAACGCAAGAGTATCAAAAGGCAGTAAAAGTTTGTACGCTTCTTCTGAATCAGGTTTTATAACAATTGAAGTTTCAAACAAAAAAAATGTGCAGGCTAATGTGTATATAGTTGATGGCGATTCATCAAAGATGGATTTTTCAAAACATATTCTTGATTTTTCAAAAAGTCCTGATCCTGAAGCTCAAATAACAAGAGAAGTTGATTATAAGTATAAAGATAGTGTAGTGGTTTCGGCCAGTGAAAGATATGAAACCACAGCCCGCTTCAGAAGAATGTTTATTGGAAAGAACTATCGGAAAGAATGGAATACTCCCATTAAGATGAGAGAATTTAACATCAACAAAGAAAAGGGTGGGCTTACAATTGAAGGCATGGGAGGAGGAAAACAAACCAAATCGCTTCAAATGACCGATAAAAACGGAACCGTGTGGGCAATACGGTCAATTGAAAAAGATCTTGAAAAAGGAGTACCCTTCAATTTTAGAAACTCATTGGCACAATACATTGCACAGGATGTTATTTCAGCAAGTCACCCGCATGCACCATTGGTATTGCCCGATCTTGCAAAAGCAGTTGATGTGCTGACTTCTGAGTATGAATTTTTATATGTGCCTGATGATCCTGCCTTGGGGCATTACAGAAAATTATTTGCCAATACAGTTGTAATGCTGGAGAACAGAAACCCAGGTGCCGGTTTTGCTGAAGTAAAGAGCACGCCAAAAGTGATCAATAAAATGCTGGAAGATAATGATCATCATGTAGACCAGGAAAAAGTATTAAATGCAAGATTATTTGATATACTCATTGGAGATTTTGACCGGCATGGCGGACAATGGAAATGGGGTACCTCTGATACCGGACAAGGGAAATTATATTTTCCCATTCCAAGAGACAGGGACCAGGCATTTTTTAATTCGGATGGTCTACTGATATGGAAATTATCGAAAAAGATGATTCCTGCTTTACAAGGTTTTAAAACAACAATAAGAGATGTTAACGGGTTCAATTTTCAAGCCAGGGATTTCGACCGTTTTTTTATGAATAACCTGGATGAAAAAACCTGGAAAAGAATCACTGAAAACTTCACTCAAAAGATGACTGATGAAGTAATTGAAAATGCAGTTAAAAAATTTCCCGAACCAATTTACGCAATTGATGGAAAAATAATAACCGATAAATTAAAAAGCCGGAGGGATCACTTACTTAACGATGCTCTCACGTTTTACAGGTTTCTTTCAAAAGTTGTAACAGTAGCCGGCAGCAGTAAATCAGAATTTTTTCATGTCAAAAGTCATCCTGAAGGTTTGCAGGTAACAGTATATAAAAAAGTGGAAACAACCGATTCAGCTTCTGTAATGTTTACCAGAATTTTTAATCAGGATGTTACAAAAGAAATAAGATTATTTGGATTGAATGGCGATGATAAGTTTGAAATAGATGCTGATGTTTCCTCAAAAATAAAAATCCGCATCATTGGTGGTAAAGGCAATGATACTTTTGATTTAAAAGGGAACATCAAAAACATCGTTTACGATCTTAGTACTGAAAAAAATTATGGAATTAATTTAAGAAGAACGAACAAAGAGTTTTCATCTGACCCCGCCATCAATTTATACAAAGGATCAGCTTTTCAATATACACGAAAACGATTTCCACAAATTGATATTGGTTTTAATCCGGAAGATGGGTTGTTGCTTGGAGCAGGTTTTGCATTAAGAACTTTTGGCTTTAGAAAAGATCCTTATGCAACTGATCAGCGCCTCACAAGTCTTTTCGCTCCTACGAAAGGAGCCTACCGCCTGAAATATGTAGGAACATTTAATAGAGTGGTTTTTAAAAATGATTTATTGATACGGGCAGAACTGGTAAATCCAACAATCAATAATTTTTTTGGAATTGGTAATGAAACAGTTTTTGATAAGACTAAGCCATTACAGTTTTACAGGGTACGTTACAGGTTTTTTGAAACTGACCTGTTGGTTCGTAAAAGATTCAATGAAATAGTGCAGCTATCTGCAGGCCCAAGTTATTTTCAATACTGGAGCAAGTATAAAGACAACAGCAAACGGATACTGGGCAATCCTGAAGTAATTGGCACTGACTCTGCAAGTATTTACGGGGTAAAGGTATATCTCGGTGCCAAAGCAAAGTTTGATATCAACTTTGTTAATAATGAAATTTTTCCTACCCGTGGTATTACATGGTTTACTGAATTCAGTTCTATGTATGGCTTTAAAAAAGGATCACATAACCTGACAAAATTAACTTCTGATGTTACCATTTATGCCAGCTTAAGAGATCCGGGAAGAGTGGGCGCCATTTTTAAATTAGGTGGTGGTCATATTTTCAGTAAGGATTATGAATATTTCCAGGCTCTGAATTTAGGTGCTCATAATTTTCTAAGAGGTTACAGAAAAAACAGGTTTTCAGGTTCGTCCGTTGCGTATGCAAGTACAGAGTTGAGAGTAAAGATGTTTAAGTCGAAATCGTATGTACTTCCAGGTGATGTTGGACTAATGGGATTTTATGATGTAGGAAGAGTATGGCAAAGAGGAGAAATTTCAAAAATATGGCACCCTGCATATGGCGGAGGATTTTATTTCATTCCATACGGTGTTGCAATGATGTCTTTGACTGTAGGTTTTTCGCCTGAAGACAGGTTGTATAATTTTTCACTTGGCTCTAAATTTAAACTGGTTTTTTAATCATATGATAACAGATCAGCTCTATAAACAAAAAATCATGAACAAGATTGGTATATCCTTGTGCGTTCTTTTTTTAACACATTCAACTGTTTATGCACAAGACAGCTTACAGGCAAGAATCATTTTAATTGGTGATGCCGGGCAACTGACCAATGGAAAACATCCCGTTGTAAATGCCGTTAAGAAAAATATACCTCTTACTGAAAAAACAACGATCATTTATTTAGGTGATAATCTTTACAGAACAGGATTGCCCGATAATTCATTGCCAACTTATGCAATGGCAAAAGCGCCACTTGATTCACAAATTCATATAGCAGATAACAGTAAAGCAAAAGTATATTTTGTTCCCGGCAATCATGATTGGGCAGTAGGCAGTTCAAATGGTTATGAATCTATTTTAAGAGAACAATCTTATATTGATTATTTAGGAAATGAAAATGTAAAAATGTTTCCCCGTGATGGTTGTCCCGGTCCTGTTGAAGTAAAAATAACAGATGATATTTTACTGGTGATGATGGATAGCCAGTGGTGGCTGCATGCTGGTGATAAACCGGGTATTGAATCGGATTGCCCGTATAAAACAAAAGATGAAGTACTGCTGCAGTTAGATGATATACTTTCAAAAAATTCAAATAAACTGGTTTTAATTGCATTCCATCACACCTTCAGAACCTACAGTCCTCATGGAGGTTATTTTACATTAAAGCAACATATTTTTCCTTTTACTGATATGCGTGACTACCTGTATATTCCTTTACCTGTAGTTGGTTCTATTTATCCTTTAACAAGAGCTGTATTTGGTGTTGAGCAGGATTTGCAGAGCCCTCCTTACCAGGCAATGATTTTTGCAATTGAAAATGTAGTGAAGGGACATGACAATGTTATTTATGTTGCCGGTCACGATCATTCCATACAAATCATACAGGATAGTGGTTATAATTACATTACAAGTGGAAGCGGAAGTAAGAATTCAAGAGTGTCAAAAGGTAAGAAAAGCCTGTACGCATCACCCGAGGCAGGATTTGTAACATTGGATATTTCTAAAGGTAAAAATGTACAAGCCAATGTATATATTGTTAAGAACGATTCTACTAAAATGGATTTTTCAAAACATATACTTGACTTTTCAACACTACCCCCGGTTGCTGCAGTAATAACAAGAGAAGTTGAATATAAATTTAGAGACAGTGTTGTTGTATCGGCCAGTGAACGATATAAACCCAAATCGGGCATGCAGAAATTTTTCCTCGGCGAAAATTATCGTAAAGAATGGAGTACGCCTATTGCTATGAGAGAGTTTAATATCCG
>JANMOR010000066.1:0-2126 GCA_031369435.1 Chitinophagaceae bacterium | reverse complement strand
GCAAAAATCATAGCCTTCATATCAATCAATTTTATTGATCCAGTTTTTTACATCCTGTACAAGATGATGCAACTCAACCTTCACTCCATATTTATTTTTTAAATGTCTGGTTAACGCATCAGCAGCATACACACTCCTGTGCTGCCCGCCCGTACAGCCAAAACTGATCTGCAGGTTTTCAAACCCTCTTTGCAAATAATCTTCTACTGCAATGTCAACAATATTATAAACGCTGTTTAAAAACTGTGGCATTCTTGTTTGCTGCTCCAGGAAATCTTTTACATCCTTATCTCTTCCTGTTTGAGTTTTATATTGTTCAAATCGTCCGGGATTAAAAATACTTCTGCAATCAAAAACAAATCCTCCTCCATTATCTGTTTCATCTGCTGGAATGCCGGTTGTTTTATAGGAGAAGCTGTTGATGCGTACAACCAATGCTGTATCTGCGGTTGCCTGGATAGGTTCAAACCGTTGAATGATTTCATCTTCCACTACTAAACCCAGCAAACGTTCGAATTCAGGCAACACGATTCCTACACGCCGGTTACTTAAAAACCATTTTAAATTTTTTAATGCTAATGGAATACTGGTTAAGAAATGTGCTTTACGTTCAAACAATCCCCTGAAGCCATATGCTCCCAACACCTGCAGCAAACGAATCAACACATAACCGTTATACTGACTGATGAATCTTGTACGATCGATCTTTGTTTTCAATACATCATCCACACAATCCATATAATATTCAAGCAGGTTATTTTTCCACTCATCGGGCAATTCTGCTTTGGCCTGCCATAACAGGGAGGCAACATCATACTGTAACGCTCCACGCATGCCGCCCTGGTAATCGATGAAGTTTACCAGTCCCTCTTTCACCATTACATTACGGCTCTGAAAATCACGAAACATAAAATATTTATGATCAACATGTGTAAGATAATTACTCAACGCATCAAAATCATCAATCAGTTTTTCTTTGTCGTAAGGAATCTTTAATGTATCAAGGAAATAATATTTGCAATAAAGCAGATCAGAAAGTATAGCCTGCTTACCAAACTCTTTTGAAGTAATACACCAATTGTAATCAAGATTTTTATGCCCTTTAATTTGCAGGTGAGCCAGTTGTTGCAAACATTGCTGAAATAAACCATACACATGTTCATGATAGCCGTGCTGTTGTAATTCATCCAGTAAAGAGATGTCGCCAAAATCTTCCTGCAGGTAAATACTTTCATCATCGCTAACAGAAAAAATAGTTGGTACAGGACAGTTCTGTGATTTAAAATGCCGGCTGAATTTTAAAAAGGTTTGATTCTCCTTAATATTCTTACTCACAGTTGCAATACAGGTAGTTGATCCGGTAACACGGTAATACACACGGTCGCTCCCGCTTTGCGGCACTTTTTCAATATGGACCGGCGCCGACTGAAACTGATCTGTATAAAGAGATGTTATCTGCTCAAGAATCTGTTGCATAAATTCAAAGGAACGAAAAATAGTTATTTTAGCAACATCTTAATAGTTATGCGTCGCTTCCTCCAAAAAATCTTAACCAGGCCTGTCATCTGGCTGGCAAATAAATTTTCGAGCAAACCCGATCTTGAACGGGTGCACAGTGCATTGACAAAATTGTATGAACATAGTTTAGCCAATCCCGGAAAGAAAGGATTGGTGATAGAGATCAATCCTGTTACTGACAAGTTTATTATTTTCAGCGATCAGCACAAAGGAGCAAAAAATGGCAGTGATGATTTCATGATTGCCGAACCTACCTATTTAGCTGCCTTGGACCACTATCATGAACAACAGTTTCATTTTATTTCCCTGGGTGATTGTGAGGAACTTTGGGAGAACATGGTGGGTCCGGTTAAAACAAACAACAAAGTATCTATTGAAGCAGAAAAGAAATTTTTAACAAATCAACGCTTCACAAAAGTATTCGGTAACCATGATGTATTCTGGAACAATGATCCGTTTGCATCATTGCAACTCATGAGCATGTATGGTGAGACAGTAAAAATTTATGAAGCCGTTGTTTTGAAAATGAACATTGACAATGAAAATTTAGATATCTTCTTAACACATGGGCACCAGGGCGATGGACAAAGTGATACAAACCCTTTCAG